>JBBQSQ010000028.1:0-29502 GCA_038213745.1 Cytophagales bacterium | reverse complement strand
GGCCAGCAAAAGCGCGACGGCGAGGGGAAATTGTTTTGACATAGAATTCAGAAAGCGTGAAAAAAGAGTTGCAGAAAAAGTGGAATGAATAGGCGGATTTAGGTCCGACGGCCCGAAACTACGGTATTAGTGGCACTTGCGCGGTGGAGTGGGCTTGGCTCATAAATCGCGCCGCCGCACCGGGCATTACAATCAGTTAAAGAATTTTCCCTGCCCGGCCGTCGCGCAAGCCTTTTTGAAGCGCAAACCCCGCCGCCAAAGCAGCTGACGACGGGGTTGCATGCAGAAGAGGGAAGGTGAGAAAAGCGGGGGTGACTCAGGTAACTCAGCCACCGAAGCCGCCGCCACCCTGAGGCGCGGCCTCAATGCGGCCGGGTTTGGCTTTGCTGGCCCCGATGTACCAGGTGAAGCCCAGCCAGGCCACGCGGCTTTCGTCTTTATTGTAGCGGTAGCTGGACAGCGCATCGGTGTTGATTTCCGAGCGGTTCTGCTGGGTATTCAGCACGTCGGACAGGCGCAAGGTGAGGGCGGCGCGGTCCGAGAACAGGCGCTGGCGCAGGGCGATGTCGAACTGACCCTGGGGCAGTTGCCGGCCCTGGGCCGTGATTTGGGCCGAGCGCAGGTTGCCGCTCAGCTGCATTTCCAGGGTGGGGCGAATGGTGAAGTTGTTGCTCAGGCGCACCGAGCCCACCAGAGCCTGGCGGTTGTTGCCGAAAGCATTGGCCGCAATCTGAGCGCGGTAAACGCTGGTGCTGGCGTTCAGGCGCCACCACTTGGCCAGGGGCTGGTTGAGGCTGAACTCGGCCCCGAGGTTGGTGGTGGTGCCCAGGTTATCGTAGGTTTCGGCGGTGATGAGGCCCGCGCCGGCCCCGGCCAGGCGGGTAGCCAGGGTGTCCACGAAGCGCAGGCGCTGGATGGAATTGGTGGTGATGCGGGCAAACGCGGTGCTCGTAATCGTGGCCTGCCCGATGGTGAGCTGGTGGCCCAGCTCAATATTATGGCTGAATTCGGCCTGCAAGCGCGGGTTGCCGAGGCGGTAGCTGCGCGGGTCCTGGTAGATGGCCAGCGGCAGCTGCTGCATGAAGTTGGGCCGGTTGAGGCGGCGGGCGTAGCTCAGCTGCAAGCGGTTTTGGCCGGCCTCCTTGCCAAATTCGCGGCTAATGAGGGCCGAAGGAAAGAAGCTCAGGTAGTCCTGGCTCAGGCTGCCGCGCTGGGCAATGCCCTCGCCGCCCACCACGCTGCCGCTCAAATAGGTGTATTCGGAGCGCAGGCCGGCCTGGGCGTTCCACTTCTTGCCGAGGCTGTGCTGCGCGGTTACGTAAACGGCCGGTACCACTTGGTTGGACGTGTAGGTGAGCGAGCGAGCGGGGTCGTTCAGGAAGTCGTCGGGACGGGTTTCGCTGGTGGCGTAGCCGAAGGTGTTGCTGCCTTTATTGGCCTGCCGCTCTACTTTGGCCCCCATTTCCAGACGGCCCTTGCCGTCGGCCAGCGGGTGCACGTAGTCCACCTGCCCGTATTCGATGTTGGCCACCAGGGCGAGCAGCTGCCGGGTGCCGGGCTGCGGCACGCTCCCCGAGCCGGCCTCGGCGTACTGCCGCTGCACCACCGGCACGTTGGCGTCAATGAACACGCTGCCGAAGTTGGCCGTGAGCTCGCGGCCCGGGTGGGCGTCCCAGGTGCGGCGGTAGTTGCCGTCGGTTTCCAGAATTTTTACTTTCACATCAAGGTCCTGCCGGCCGATGGTTTTTTGCACCGGGCCGTTGTTGGTTTGCTGGGTCAGGTCCTGGCTTTCGCCTTCCAGGTTGCGCTCCATGCTAGGGCTCACATTCAGGCTCAGGGTCTGGCTTTTGGGCAGTTCCAGCTCCACGCCCACGCGCAGCTCATGGTTGCGGTGGGTTTCGCTGCCCGCACCCACCTGGGTGGTGCGGATGGTTTCGCCGGGGCCCTGCCGGGTCGCACCGAGCAGGGCGGTTTGTTCGCTGTGGCCGCGGCTGCGGTAGGTCACATCGCGGCCGTCGTAGCTGGCGCTCCAGGTGGCTTTGCCCACCTTGCGGCTCAGGCTCAGGTTGCCGCTGTATTTGTCGGCGGTGCCGAGGTTGAAGGCGGCCGTGCCGTTGGTGCCGGGCTTGGTGTTTTTCTTGGTAATCAGGTTGATGACTCCGCCGCCGCCGGCCGCGTCGTACTTGGCCGAGGGGTTGGTTATCACCTCAATCTGGGCAATGCGCGAGGCCGGAATCTGGTCGAGGCGGGGGCCGCCGGTGCCGCCGTTGCTCACGCCCGCCGGCTTGCCATCAATGAGAATGGTCACGTTGGAAGTGCCGCGCATCGAGACCGTGCCGTTCACATCTACGCTCACCGAGGGCACGTTCTGGAGCACGTTGGCCGCCGTGCCGCCCACGCTGCCTAGGTCTTTCTCCACGTTGATGATGCGCTTGCCGAGGTCTTCCACCACGGCGGCTTTTTGGCCGGTCACCACCACTTCGCTCAACTTGGTAGCGGTGGCCGCGCTCATCTTCAGGCCCGATAAATCCAGCGTCGGCGCGGCGGCCGTGAGCGTAAAGCGGCGGCGCAGCACGCTGTAGTTCAGGTCCTGCACCCGCAGCAGATAGGTGCCCAGTGGCAGCGCAGCGGCGTTAAAAGTGCCTTGCTCCGTGGTCTGGGCCACGGCCACGAAGGTGGAGTCGGCCGAGCGCAGCAGCAGCACATCGGAGAAGGGCACGGCCTGGCCGGTGCCGGCCTCCACCAGGCTGCCGCTCACCCGGCCGGGGCCAGCGGTTTGGGCCAGTGCGGCCCCCAGGGGCAGGAGGAGCAGGGTGGCCGTGCCCAGCAGCAGGCGGCTAAAACGGAAAGTAGCGAACGGTGTGAAAAGGGTTTTCATGGTGCAGCGAAAAGATGAGGTCGGGCGAGGGGCGGCTCAGGTTCGGCAGCGGCCGCGGTTCCGCTGGAGAGTGAGTGGTCCGGGGCCCGAATCCCCGGTGAGTGAGAAACCTCGCCAAGTAGCAGGCCGTCTTTGGTACACGCTGACGGCAGCTACTGGGCGTTGTATGGAACAAATGTAAAACAGGTACTTTGTAACGCAAGGTACTAGATTAATAATTTTCTGTTAAGCAAAGCTTTCGAAGTTGTTACCAGTTGATATTCAGTTTATAAGCGCCAAATAAATAATTTTGGCGCACGGGCTACGAAGGCAAATCGGAGGAATGGGACTCGCGGCGTTAGATGCAGACTTATTTCCGACGGTTGCCTGGGCTGCTTGGAATCAAATCCAGCGAATAAAAAAGCCCCAACCAACGGGTTGAGGCTTTCGATGTGAGGCCGGAAGAACGCCGTGCGTGACGTTCTTTGTACCCGATACTACTTCCGTTTCAGCGGGGGGCGGGGTTGTACCCGGTAGGGCTTGGGTTTGGGTTGTCTGATGGGGTCGGTCACCAATTGGCCGTTGCGGTAGGTCACGGTGCGGTCCACGGTGGTGCCGTCTTCTTTGTAATAGGTCCACAGACCGCTTTGGCGGCTGTTGCGGTACAGTCCGCTCACGGCCAAGCTGCCATCTTCTCGGTATTCTTTAAATGGCCCCTGAATCTGGCTGCGTACGTAGGTAGTTTCCTTGCGCAGCTTGCCCGATGGGAAATATTCCTGCCCTACACCGCCCATAAAGCCATTGAGGTAGGGCTGGCGGCTTTGCACCTGCCCATTCTCGAAGTAGGTGAGGCGGTCGCCCACCAGGCGGCCGCTGGGGCCGTAGGTTTCGGCTTTGCGCACGGCCTTGCCGCTGGGGTAATACTCGCGCCAGGTGCCGGCCGGGCGGTTGTTTTTGTACTGTTCCTCGGCTTGCACCACCTGGCCGTCGGCATCCTGGTAGCGCGTGATTTTGCGGTCGCGGCCGTTGTTGCTGTAGTCGGTGTCCTCGCGCAGATGGCCGTTTTCGAAGTACTCCAGGCCGTGGCCGGTGGGCGTGCCGTTGCGGTAGGTGAGCTTGGTTTTCACCTGCCCGCTCTCGAAGTAGCTCACCGACGGCCCATCGAGGTTGGTGGTGCCGGTGGGCGGGGCCACGCGCTTGGTCAGGTCGTCGCCGAGCTGGTTTTTTACGTTCCGCTGCGCCAGCGGGGCCGATACGTAGGTGCTCTCCGTCTGGAGCTTGCCGCTGGCGTAGTAGCTGCGGTAGCGCCCGCGGCCGTTCTTGTCGGCCAGCACCTCCACCTCAATCTGGCTGTTCGGGTAATAGGTTTTGTACGGCCCCGACAGCAGCCCGCGCGTGAACACGCCCTCGCTCTGCACCACGCCGGTGGGGTAGTAGAATTTCACCGCGCCGTTGGGCTGGCCGTTATCGTAGTTTATCTCGGCCTGGGTCTTGCCATCGGGGTACACAGCTTTGAGGGCCCCGTTGGGTTGGCCCTTCACCAGGGTGGTTTTCAGGCGAATGGAGCCATCGGGGTGGAAGTAGGTCAGCTCACCGTTGGGCTCGTCGTCCACAAAGAAGCCCGTCTGGGCCGGCTTGCCGTCGTCGTAATACGTGGTAAATGGCCCCTGCCGGATGCCGTCGCGGTACGTTGCTTCCAGCCGCCGCGTGCCGGTCGGGTGGAATTCCACGTAGGCCGAGTCGCGCTTGCCCTGCCGGAAGCTGGTTTGCTGCTCCAGCTTCCCGGTGCGGTAAAAGCGCTTGTACGAGCCCTGCGGCACCGTATCGGCCGCCACCAAAGCCGTGAATACCTCACGCTTGTGCACTTTGGTTGAGTCGAAATAAGTAATAAGCCGGCGCAACCGCTGGCCGTGGGAGGGAAATGCTACGAGCAGCAGAAAAAAAGGCAACAGGTATTTCATAAATCACTGATTTTCGCTGATTAACCGTGATTTCACTGATTAACCGCGGGTTGTTAACGGCGAAGCGCGGGCATTTCGTTTGCTCCAGGTCGTTTCCTTCACTACAAAGAAAGAGCCACTCCAAACGGAGTGGCTCTTTCAGCAATTGATTACGCTATTATCGAGAGTGCACGCCGAAATAAAAAATCAGCGCAATCACGGCTAACCAGGTTAAATCAGTGATTCTACTACGATGGCGCTGGCCCCGCCGCCGCCGTTGCAGATGCCCGTTACGCCAATTTTGCCGCCCTCGTTCTTGAGCACGTTCATCAGCGTGGTCACGATGCGCGCGCCCGAAGCGCCCAGCGGGTGGCCCAGGCTCACCGCACCGCCGTACTTGTTCACTTTGCCGCCGTCCAGGTTTAGCAACTGGTTGTTGGCCAGGCTCACCACCGAGAAGGCCTCGTTAATTTCGTAGAAATCCACATCGGCCGCCGTTTTACCAGCATTCTTCAGCGCCTTCGGAATAGCCAGCGAAGGCGAAGTCGTGAACCACTCCGGCGCCTGCTCGGCATCGGCGAAGCCCAGAATCCGGCCGATAGGGGTGAGGCCCAGCGCGTCGGCTTTCTCGCGGCTCATCAGCAGCACGGCGGCAGCTCCGTCGTTCAGCGTCGAGGCGTTGGCGGCCGTCACGGTGCCGCCGTCCTTTATAAAGGCCGGTTTCAGGCCGGGGAATTTGGCGAAATCCACTTTCAGGTATTCCTCGTCGTCCTCAATCACCGTGGTTTTGCCGCGGCTTTCGATGGTAACGGGCACAATTTCATCCTTTTTCTTGCCAGCCTTGGCGGCGGCGGCGCTGCGGGTATAGCTCTCGATGGCAAAAGCGTCCTGCTGCTCGCGGGTGATGCCCATTTCCTTGGCCGTGTTCTCGGCCGCGTTGCCCATGGCGTAGTCGTTGTACGGGTCCCAAAGGCCGTCGCGCACGAGGCCGTCAATCATCTGGCCGTGGCCATACTTGGCCCCGAAACGCGCTTTGTCGAGGTAGTAAGGCACATTGCTCATGCTTTCCATGCCACCGGCCAGCACCACATCCGACTGCCCCAGCATGATGCTTTGGGCGGCCATCATAATGGCTTTCGAGCCCGAGGCGCACACTTTGTTCACCGTCGTGCACTCCACGGTATCGGGCAGGCCGGCCTTTTTGGCCGCCTGGCGGGCCGGGGCCTGGCCTAGGTTAGCCGAAATCACGTTGCCCATAATCACCTGGTTCACTTCCGAGCCCGCCACGCCGGCCTTGTCCAGCGCGCCTTTCAAGGCAATGGCCCCCAGCTCAGTAGCCGAAAGCGACGACAGTACGCCGCCAAACGAGCCAATCGGCGTGCGGACGGCCGAGATGATGACAACTTCTTTAATCTGCATAATTCAGGAAAATAAAAGGGTTGGGGTGGGAGGTTGAATCAGGCCGCAAAAGTACGGCTGTTATCAATGAACAGTGGGCAATGCGCAATGAGCAAATTTGTTTTTGACTGCAATTGCGCATTGCGCATTCTCAATTGCTCATTGCTACCACGTCGGCTTGTTGGGGTCGGGCTTGGGCCCGGCGGGCCGCACCAGTTGCTGTAGGTACTGTTGTTCCTGCGCCCGCAGGGTTTCCAGGATTTGCCGAGCCTGGGCCGGGCTCAGGTTCATGGCTTGCAGGCGCTCGCGCTGGGTTTGCAGGCATTGGTCGTTTGGGGTGGCCGCATCGGTGCCGGGGCGGGCATTGGCCCCCGGCACTGCCTTGCCAGGTGCTTCGGTGCGGCGGTCGAGGCCCCGTTGGGCCCCTGGGGCCGCCCCGTTGGCCAGGGGTTGCGCTGGTCCCGCGCCGGGCGTGCGGTTAGCGCCGGCCAGCGGCCCATTGGCAGATGCCGGCCGCTCACTGTCAGGCTGGCCCGTGGGGTCAGCGCGGCGCTCTGGCGCGGTATTCGGCGTGGCCGGAGCGGGCTTCGAATCGTTGATTTTGTCTTGGCGGTCAGTGCCGGCTTTATTGGCAGGCTGGCGCTGGTCCGCAGCGTTTTTGTCGGGCGTAGGTTTAGCAGGGGTGGGCTTGGGGGCGGGCGGTGGTCCAATCACCGGGTGGTTGGGCCGCTTCGCCAGGTAGGCGCTCACCACTTCGTAATTGTAGCGGGCCCCGGCATTCTGCGGATTAAGCAGCAGGGCCTGCCGCAGCAAGCCAAGCGCCTGCGCCAACTCGCCCTCTTGGGCCGCCAGCACGGCCAGCTGCTGGCGGGCAATGCTGCCCAGGCCCCCCGGGCTCCCGGCCAGCAAGCGGCCATAGGTAGCGTGGGCCCCTGCCAGCTGGCCGGCCTGGGCCTGCGCATGGGCCAAGTTGAGGAGCAGGCGCGGGTCGGGAGTGCGCTGGGCCTGTGCTTTTAGCGCCGCCGCAAAAGCGGTGGCGGCCCGGGCGGCATTGCCCTGGCCGTAAGCCGCCGTGCCCGTCGCCACGGCCACGTTGCGGTCCCGCACCCGGGTCAGCAACCCCCACAGTGGCCCCCCAATTAGCAACGCCAACAGCGCGAGGTATTTCATGGGCGAATAATCGTAATGGTCAGCACCACATCAAGCGCTAGTAGCAGCAAGGCGGCGGCCAACGGGTAGCGGTAGCGGTTGTCGGCCACGGCCACGGTGCGCACCTGCTCGGCCACGCCCGGCATCGTGCGCAAGGCCCGCAGCAGGGGGCCAAAGCCGTTTTGCTGGTCGTTGAGCTCCCCGTAAAGGCCACCGGTCTGGGCGGCCAGCTGGAGCAGCGGCGCTTCCCGTAAGCGGGTTTGCACCGGCTGGTTACGGCCATCGAGCAGGAAGCCGCCCCCCGCTTTGGGGATTTTGGCCCCGGCGGCGGTTCCCACGCCCACCGTATATACCCGCGCTCCGGTGCGGCCCAGCGTGCGCAGCACCGGTTCCAGGTTTTCGCCGAAGTCCTCGCCGTCGCTCACCACCACCAGCGCTGTAGTACGGGGCGCGGCGGCCGTGCCCGGCACGGGAACCAGCCGGCTCAGCACCAGCTCCAGCGGGGTGCGCAAGGTGGTGGGCCCCGCCGGCAGCAAGCCCGTCCGCAGCGTGCTGACGAATACCTGCACCGCCGCTTGGTCGTAGGTGAGGGGGCACTGCACCACCGCTTCGGCCCCAAACACCACCAGGCCCAGCCGGTCGGCTGGAAACTGGGCCACCAACTCCTGCAATTCGGCCTGCGCCCGCAGCAGGCGGGTGGGGGCCACGTCGGCCGCATCCATCGACCGCGACACGTCGACCAGCAGCCACACGTCTTTGCCCGCCGTGCGCACCGGCTGTTGGCTCACGCCCAGTGCCGGCCCCAGCCCGGTCGCCAGCAGCGCCGCCCCGACCAGCACCCGCAGCAGGAGCTTCCAGCCGCGGTGGCGCGCCCGCCCGCCCAGCGCCCGGCCCAGCCGGCCACCGCGCCGCCACAGGCCCAGCAGCAATGCCAGACCCAAGGCCACCGCCAGCCCCACGGCAACGAAATCAGGATATGCCCAAGTCAACAATTTTAGAAAAGTAAGCCCCAATATTACGGCGCTAATGCAACCGAACGGCTTTAAGCAGCTTTTGAATGCGGCAGACCAAAAAATAGCAACTGCCTATTCCGCAAGGAGATTAGCTGACAGCCGGCCATTATTTTCAATTTTAAACAAGAAATCTTTCGCATAAAGTGCGGGCCTTTCAGTTCGGCCCGTATATTTGCACCCGCTTCGAATGGGAGCGAATAACCAACCTGGAGAGGTGGGTGAGTGGCTGAAACCAGTAGTTTGCTAAACTGCCGTAGCTCTAAAGGTTACCGGGGGTTCGAATCCCCCCCTCTCCACTATAGTGTTGGGTTGCGAAAGCAGCCCGTTGGGGCTCCACCCAATAGGTCGTTTTTAATGCTCAACATTATTTTTTTCTCGGGGTGTAGCGTAGCCCGGTATCGCGCCTGGTTTGGGACCAGGAGGTCGTAGGTTCGAATCCTGCCACCCCGACATTTGTTTGCCCCGTTTTCGACCCCGTAGCTCAGCTGGATAGAGCAACTACCTTCTAAGTAGTCGGTCTTTGGTTCGAATCCAAACGGGGCCACCCATTTGCCTCAATAACCACCCAATCGGGTGGTTATTGTCGTTTACGGCCATTCTGGTTTGGGGAATAAATGAGGGTTGCTCGTGCTACTTTTATGCCGTCCCCTTCCGACTACCCCGATGAAGAACTTTCTACTGGCCTTGCTGGCCGGGTTGTGCGCGCAAGGCGCACTGCGTGCCCAATCCATTCATTTCGAAAAAGACTCGCTGACGCGGGTATTTGCCAGGGCGCAGTTGCAGAACAAGCCGGTGTTTGTGCTGCTAGCCCCGCCGCCGCCGCCGGCCAACCTGCCCGCGGCCCTGCGGGCCGCACGGCTGAAATCGGGGCTCGAGGCCTCAACCGTTGCCGCCGCGCTGAACAGGGATTTTCTGACCAAAGAGCTGGCTTTCGGCACGGCCGAAAGTGCGGCGGTCGTGCGCAAGTACACCGTGGCGCGCTACCCCACCTACCTGTATTTTAACCCCGACGGCAGCCTGCTTTTCCGGACGGCTGGCAACACCATCATGGTCGAGGGCCGCTATTTGAATGATATAGCCGCTTTTCACAAGGCCCAGGCCGAGCCGCAAAACCTCAGCTATTTCCAGCGCGAGTACCAGCAGGGCAACCGCGCCGCGCCATTTCTGAAGCAATTCATCGGCAAGCGCCGGGAGCTGGGCCAATTGGTGGAAGCGGAACTTCTGGATGCTTACGTGCAGCAACTGCCCGCGAAAGCCTTCGCGCAAGCGGCGGAGGTGGTGTTTGTGCTCGACAACGGCCCAACGTTAAACAGCACCGCCTACCAACTGACGCGCCTGAATAGCAAGCTGAACGACAGCCTCTTCACCTTTCTGCCGCTGGCCCAACGTTTGGCCATCAACAAGGGCATTATCAACAATAGCATGTCCCTGGCCATCGCCACGAACAATCGCGTGCTGGCCAACCAGGTGGCCGACTATGCGCGCCGTAGCTGGAACAATAACTATAAGCGCGGCGCACTCGCCTACGAGAGCAACCTGCTCACCTTCTACCGCGGCACCAAGGACACGGCCTCCTACCTGCGGCAGGCGGTGAGTTTCTACGACCGCAACTACATGAGTATTTCGGCCGATTCGGCCAAGAATGTAGTGGCGGCTTTGCAGGCGTTTCGGCAGGCGCAAATTAGCCGGCCGGGCGTGGTGACTGTGGCCGAGCAGTCGCGGCGCAGCCAGCCCGGGGTGGTCCGCACCACCGAGGTGCGGCCGGTGGCTTTCGGCAATCCGCCCGATTCCTTTTTGCTGGAGCTGAACAACGCGGCCTGGGCCATCTACCAAACCGGCACCCGCAACGGCCAATACCTGTTGCGCGCCATGCTCTGGAGCCGCCGCACCGTGGACCTGGACCCGGCCGCCTACAACTGCGATACGCTGGCTCACTTGCTCTACCGCCTGCGGTTTTTCAGCGAAGCCGAGGCCATGCAGCAGCAGGCCGTGGCCCTGGCCCGCACCGAGCAGCCCGGCACCGCCACCTACCAACAGGAACTTCAGCGGATGAAGGCCCGCGCCCTGTGACTTGTCCAAGGAGAAAAAACCTGGTAACCTGCCACTAAAGTCCCCTGGAGGCCTGCGGCAGGGGCAATGAGGGGGGTAATTAAAGGGCCACACGGCCGGGCTTTCATAAGGCGCGGAGAATGAAAAATTAGCGGGATATATACGGCAAAAACTACTCAAAATGGGATTAAATATGTACTTTTGAGTGTTCAGTACCTAGCGGCCCGTTGGGCTGTTTTATGACCTGATTTAATCCCGCCCTCATGAGCGAAACAACAGCAAAGATTTCCCAGTCGGACTATTCAGCCGACAGCATTCAAGTACTCGAAGGGTTGGAGGCCGTGCGCAAGCGGCCCAGCATGTACATCGGCGACACGGGTATGAAAGGCCTGCACCATCTGGTGTGGGAAGTGGTCGATAATTCCATCGACGAAGCCCTGGCCGGGCATTGCGACCTGATTAACGTTACCATCAACGAAGACAATTCCGTCACGGTCCGCGACAATGGCCGCGGCATTCCCGTAGACTGGCACGCCAAGGAAGGCAAGTCGGCCTTGGAGGTGGTGATGACCGTGCTACACGCCGGCGGTAAGTTCGACAAGGGCTCCTACAAGGTGTCGGGCGGCCTGCACGGCGTGGGCGTGAGCTGCGTGAACGCGCTCAGCACCGACTTGAAAGTAACCGTGCGCCGCAACGGCCACATGTACGAGCAAGACTATAAAATCGGCTTCCCGCAGTACCCGGTGAAGGAGGTTGGCGACACCGACGAGCACGGCACGGAAGTGCAGTTCCTGCCCGACGCCAGCATCTTCACCGAAACCGTGTACCAGTACGACAAGGTGGCCGGCCGGCTGCGCGACCTCTCGTACCTGAACAAGGGCATCCGCATCACCCTCACCGACCGGCGCGAGACGCTGGAAGGCGGCGCGTTTCGGGGCGAAGAGTTTTTCTCGACCGGCGGCCTGCGCGATTTCGTGCAGTACCTCGACGGCGAGCAGCGGCCCTCGCTACTCTCGGAGCCCATTTACGTGGAAAGCGAGAAGGGCGGCACGCCGGTGGAAGTGGCCCTGCAGTACAACACCTCGTACCAGGAAAACGTCTATTCTTACGTCAACAACATCAACACCATCGAGGGGGGCACGCACGTGGCGGGCTTCCGCTCGGCAGTGACGCGGGTGCTGAAATCGTACGGCGACAAGAACAAGCTGTTCGAAAAAGCCAAGGTAGAAATCACCGGCGACGACTTCCGCGAAGGCCTCACGGCGGTTATCTCGGTGAAAGTGATGGAGCCTCAGTTTGAGGGCCAGACCAAAACCAAGCTCGGCAACTCCGAGGTGAGCGGCGCGGTGAACTCGGTGGTGGGCGAAATTCTGACCCAGTACCTGGACGAGAACCCCAACCAGGCCAACCGCATCATGGAGAAGGTGATTCTGGCCGCCAAGGCCCGCATCGCCGCCCGCAAGGCCAAGGACATGGTGCAGCGCAAGGGCGTGCTGAGCAGCAACAGCCTGCCGGGCAAACTGGCCGACTGCTCGGAGTCGGACCCCGAAATTTGTGAGCTCTACCTGGTCGAAGGCGACTCGGCTGGGGGCACCGCCAAGCAGGGGCGCAACCGGGCGTTCCAGGCCATTTTGCCGTTGCGCGGTAAAATCCTGAACGTGGAGAAAGCCCAGGAGCACCGCATTCTGGAGAACGAGGAAATCAAGAACATGATTACCGCGTTGGGCGTCACGTTCAACGAGCGCAAGTCGCTGGCTTTCACCACCGAAGATGATGGCACCGAATCGGGCCCGCTGAACTTCAGCAAGCTGCGCTACCACAAGGTCATCATCATGACCGACGCTGATATCGACGGCTCGCACATTCGTACCCTGATTCTGACCTTTTTCTTCCGCTACATGCGCGAACTGGTGGACCGGGGCATGATTTACATCGCGCTGCCGCCGTTTTACCTGGTGAAGCGCGGCAAGGAGGAGCGCTACTGCTGGACCGAAGAGGAGCGCATGGCCGCCCAGGTAGAGCTGGGCCGGGGCAAGCCCGAAACCGTGAACGTGCAGCGCTACAAGGGCTTGGGCGAGATGAACGCTGAGCAGCTGTGGTCCACCACCATGCAGCCCATGACCCGCACCCTGAAGCAGGTCACGGTGGAATCGGCGGCCGAGGCCGACCACTTGTTCTCCATGCTGATGGGCGACGAAGTGGCCCCGCGGCGGGACTTCATCGAGCGAAACGCTAAATACGCGAAACTGGACGTGTAAGCACTGCTCTATTGAAAAGGCCCGCTGCAAAGCGGGCCTTTTCTTTTTCCACCTTTACTCTAAGCCGATGCGGCAGCTTATTTCATCCGGCGCACCCTGGGAGTCCATCGTGGGCTACTCCCGCGCCGTGCGCGTGGGCAACGTGGTGGAAGTGGCCGGTACCACCGCTCAGGACGGCGACGCCGTGACCGGGGCCGATGCCTACGCTCAAACCAAGCGGGTGCTGGAGAAAATTGGGGAAGCCCTGGCCGCTGCTGGAGCTTCATATGCGGACGTGGTGCGCACGCGCATGTTCGTGACCGACATCGCGCAGTGGGAAGCCGTGGGGCGGGCGCACGGCGAGGTATTTGGCGCTATTCGGCCGGCTACTTCGATGGTGGAAGTTAAGGCGCTGATTGACCCGCGGTTATTGGTGGAAATTGAGGCCACAGCCATTATTTCCGCGTAATGTATTATTCAAAGGGGCAATTTCCCGTATTTTGCCCCGTCATTCCTATTCATTATGAAGCTCTTCAAGTCCGCCGACCTTATCCGTAAAAGCAAGTACATCAGCCGCGATTTGAGCTGGCTGCGGTTCAACTACCGGGTGCTCGACCAAGTACAGGACGCTGGCCGGAGCCTGTTTGACCGGCTTAAGTTTCTGGCCATCACCAGCTCGAACCTGGACGAGTTTTTTATGATTCGGGTGGGGTCGCTGTACAATTACCTGGATTATGGCAAGGAGCGGATTGACTATTCGGGCCTGCGGGAGCTGCCGTTTCGGCGCAAGCTGCTGGATTTTGCCCACCGCTTTGTGAACGACCAAGGCCTGACGTATTTGAATGAGCTGAAGCCCAACTTCGAGAAAAACGGCTTCAACATTCTTAAGATGGCCGACCTCACGGAGCTGGAGGTGAAGAAGGCCGACGGCTACTTTAAAAACACGGTTTTTCCGCTGCTCACGCCGATGGTGTACGACTCGTACCATGGTTTCCCACTGATGATGAACCAGATGCTCATCTTTGGGGTCGTGACGCGCATTGGCAATGGCCTGGCCGTGGGGCTCGATGGCGAGGCCGAGAAAGGGCAGGAGCGCATCACCTTCGTGCAGATTCCGCAGAACCTGACCCGGTTTTTTGAGCTCACGCGCAAAGACAAGGTGATGTTTGTGCCCATTGAGGAAGTGGTGCGGGAATTTCTGCCGCGCCTGTTCCGCAACGTCGAAATTGTATCGGCGAACCTCTTCCGCATTACGCGCAACGGCGATTTCACGCTGGAAGAGTCGGACGACATCGACAACGACTTCATTAAGGAAATTCAGGTGGGCCTCAAAACCCGCAAGCGGGGCCGCGTGGTGCGCGTGGAAGTGGAGCCTAATGCCTCGCCGGCGCTGATGGAAGTACTGCGCGAGCGGTGGAATATTGACAATGGCAACGTTTTCGTCATCAGCTCACTGATTGACTTGAAAGGGCTGTGGCAGATTGTGCGCCACCCCAGTTTACGCGGTCGTGCGGCCAAAACGCCGGCCTCGGTGCTGCCGCTGAGCCTGCCCGAGGGGGCCGATGAAAACCTGTTTGAATACCTCAAGCACCACGACGTGCTGCTGCACCACCCCTACAACAGCATCGAGCCAATGGTGCGCCTGCTGGAGCAGGCCGCCGTGGACCCGCACGTGCTAGGGATTAAACAAACCATCTACCGCTTGGCCGACGACTCGCGGGTGTCGGCCGCACTGCTGAAAGCGGCGGAAAATGGCAAGCACGTTTCGGTGCTGTTTGAGGTGAAGGCGCGCTTCGATGAGGAAAAGAACATCCGCGAAGGGGCCCGGCTGGAAAAGGCGGGCTGCTTCGTGATTTATGGGGTGAGTAAGTACAAGACGCACACCAAGCTGCTCATGATTATCCGCAAGGAAGGGGAGAAGGTGACGCGCTACGTGCACATCGGCTCGGGCAACTACAACGAGCAAACCTCCCGCCTCTACACCGACGTGAGCTTGCTCACCACCAACGACGTGTACGGTCACGACGTGTCCGAATTCTTCAACGTCATTACCGGGCACTCGCAACCCGATGATTACGAGTACCTCATCACGGCCCCGAAGGACATGCGGCAGCAGCTCATTCACCTTATCCGGGAAGAGGTGAAGCAGGCGAAGAAAGGCTTGCCGAGCGGCATCGTGATGAAGATGAATTCGCTAGAAGACAAGGAGATAATTGATGAATTTTACAAGGCGGCGAAGGCGGGCGTGCCCATCCGCTTCATTGTGCGGGGCATTTGCTGCCTGCGGCCGGGCCGGCCGGGGCTGAGCGATAACATTGAGGTGCGCAGCATCGTGGGCGAGTACCTGGAGCACACGCGGCTGTTCTATTTCCACAACGGCGGCGAAGCCAAGGTATACGCCGGGTCGGCCGATATTATGGTGCGCTCCTTTGACCGACGCATCGAAGCCCTGTTTTTGATTGTTAACCCGCAGCTAAAGCGGGAGGCCATCAATATTCTGATGATGAATATGATGGACAACCAGAATAGCTACGTGATGCGGGAGGACGGTGCCTACATCCGCCAGCGCCCCGCTCCCGGCGAGCCGGTGGTGAACGTGCACAAGGACTTTTTCCGGCGCGATGAAGCCCAGCTGGCCACCGCCACGCCCGAAGGCCTGCTGGCCTTGCTGGACGTGCAGGCGCAACGCCGGGCCGATGTGGCTGCCGCCTTGCAAGCGTCGGAAGACGCGGCAGCACTTACGGTGATGGAGTCGATTGAGGCCACGGATACTGAAATGGCCGAAGAAGCTGATGAAACCTTTGGGGAAGGGGAGCACGACGAGGCGTGCGAGGACGACGCCACGCCCGTAGGGCACGTAGACGAGGAAGCGGTGAGCGCGCCGCGGGCATAGCCGTTTTGGTTGGCAATTAAAAGTTAAGTTGTCCGTTATTAGTTGTCCGTTGTTAGCCACTTGCTAACCAGTTGCCTGACAACGGACAACGAGCAACGGACAACCCGGTTACTTTTGACCGACTACTTAAAAGGGAAGGGTTAAACGTGAAATCCCACGCGGAATCCATTTTTAACCCTTCCCTTTTAACTTTTAACTATTTTCCCTACTCCAATTCGGCGGGCTGGTTCTGTAGGTCGGGAATGGGCAGCTTGGCGGGGTGCGTGCCTTCGGGGTTTAGCTCATCGAAAAAGTCTTCGAACAGGGACTGGAGCATGCCGTCTTTCAGGCCGATGTCGGGCACGACCATGTTGTTGACATTGGCCCACTGCATAGCGGCGAGGTAGATGTGGCCGGCGGGCACGATGACGTCGGCGCGGTCGGGGTTGAGCATGGCCACGTTCACGCGCTCATTCATGCTCAGGCCGGCGAGGCGGTCCAGGGTGGTTTCGAGACTGCGGCGGGTTACGGCCTTATTGGGCGAGGCGGCGGTGAGGCTGTAGAGCTTGTTGATGTTACCGCCCGTGCCAATGGCGCGCGTGACGTGGTACTGGCGGGCATTGTGGCGCACCCAGGCTTCCATGCGGGTCCAGAGCTCGGTTTGGGCTTCGGTGCTGGCGGCTCCGCTCTCTTCCTGCTGCATGCGCCGGATGGAGCCAATTTCGAACGATTGCGCGGCTACCTTGCGGCGGTCGTGGTAGATGTTGAATTCGGTGCTGCCGCCGCCCACGTCGATGTGCAGGTAGTGGCGCTTGTCCTCCAGCACGTGCTCGATGACGCGGTTGATGTAAAACGCCTCATCCTGGCCGTCAATCACCTTGATTTCCATGCCCAGCTCCCGGCGCACGCGGGCCACGATGGCCGGGCCATTGACCGCCGAGCGCATGGCCGAGGTGGCACATACGAGGTAGTGAGCCACGCTGTGCACTTCCATCAGGAGCCTGAGCGAATGCAGGAACTTGACGAACTGCTCCTCCTTGGCCGGCGAAATCTGACCGGTGGCAAATACGTCCTCGCCCAGCCGCATGGGAAACCGCACATATTCTATGCGCTTGAGCCGGTAACGCCCTTCGTAATACAAAACCGCCGAAATCTGGCAGCGAACCGCGTTGGAGCCGATGTCGATAGCGGCGAGCTTACGGAGGGGAAAGTTCATGGACCGCAGATTAGGCAGATTTTTGGGATTAAGTAAGATGCTACTGGCGTGGTGCTGGCGGGCTTGCTGGGAGTACTTGCTTAATCAGTTGATTTTTTTGCTGGATTTGGTGTTTATCAGCCGGCGGAATTCCAGGCTGGGCGCGCCAAAATTGATGAGCAGCCCCGTTCCAATCCCAAAAGCCTCCAAGTAGTTGAGTCCTTGGGCCAAATGCGTCTTTTCGAGGAGTGCAATGGCCTTTAGCTCGACCAAAATTACGTCTTGGACCAGAAAATCAACGCGCCGCAGGCCAATTGGCTGGCCATCGTAGTACACCGAAACCTCTACCTCGCGGTCAAATGGCACCCCGCACTTGCGCAATTCAATGGCCAAAGCCCGCTGGTAAATAACTTCCTGAAAGCCGTTACCCAACACTTTGTGAACTTGCATCGCACAGCCAATAACCTGCCCAGTCAATTCTTTGTGCTGGAAAAACTCTTCCATGACCGCAGATTAGGCAGATTTTTGGGATTAAGTAAGATGCGAAATAGCACCCGGATTCGTACAAATCCCTCAATCTTGAAGTACTAAATTTACACAGCCCACTGCTCTCTTTTCAACAGGTCTTCAACTCCCTTCAATTCCGCATCTTACTTAATCTCAAAAATCTGCCTAATCTGCGGTCCTACTTGTCGATGCGGAAGCCCAGGCCGAACTGAATGAGGGTATTCTCCTCCGACTTCTGGTAGGAGATGGCAAAGGCCAGGGTTTCCACTACCGGCGCGATGTAGAAGCCGCCGCCGTAGCCGCTGTGCCAGCCGCCCGGCGAAGCGCCTTGGTAGTACACCCGGCCCTGGTCGTAAAAGCCGAAAACACCGTAGTAGAAGGGCAGGAAGCCATTTTTGACCTGGCCCAGAGCCAAGCGCAGCTCGGTGTTGTAGTACAAGCTGGCATCGCCGCTGAAACGGTTGCGGTAGTAGCCGCGCAGGCCTTCGCGCAGGCCCAGCGAGGCGAGCTTGTAAAACGGAATGTCGGCGTCGGAACCGTAGTTCTTGGCCCCGCCGCCCTTCAGGACCAGCGTGACGGGGATGCCGATTTTGGCCGTGCCGTAGTATTCGGCGAAGCCCTGGGTGAGGCCGAATGTTTTTTCGTTGCCCGAGAGCTGGCGGTAGCTATCGTGCTGGGCGCGAATGCGAACCCCACGCCGGGCAAAGGCCTGCCGGTCGCGTAAGTCAAGGTCGAATACGCCGTTGAGGCCTATTATGCGCTGGGTGCTGGCATTGATGGGCGGGTCCGTGGCGTTCATATCCGGACGCGTGGGGTAAGTGCCGATGTAGCTGTCGTTGGCGAAATTGGTGACGTAGTATTCAAACGTCGGCCCCACGCGCAGAACGCTGCGCTGCAGGAAAACCCGTTCCAGGAAGCCGTTCAGCGTGACACCCCGGTAGCGGGCACGGTAGAATCTGGCGTCGTACTTGTCCTGGTCGAGTGGCGTATTGTTGCCGATGCCGAAGAAGTTGTAGAACGGGAAGTAGTTGCCATAGCTGGCCGCCGCCCCAATGTCAACCTTGCCAATGGCGTAGCGGTGGCGCGTGCTGAGCGTGAGCTGGCGCTGGCCGCCGGTGCTCACTTCGCCCAGAATGGAATACTGGTTTTTGAAGCCCGGTTTGCGAAAGCCCTGAGTCAAAAACGTGATGCCCGCACTGGCCGTGAAGCCGTCGTTGCGGTTGTAGCCCAAGCCAATGCTGGGGCGGTAGCTATTGAATTCAAACTGCTCGCGGTCGTAGGCATTCACGCCCGGGCGGGTACTGGTGTGGTTGTCGGCCTCCCTGCTGAGCTGCAGGTCGGTGCTGGGCAGGTCGTAAACTTTGGTGAGGGTGCGCAGGCCGCTGGCGCTGGAATTGTCGATGATGTGGTCCTTGCCGTCGCCCCCGATGACGCGGACGAGGATGCTATGGCTGCCGCCATCGCCGGTTACCGTGAACACGTCTTTGCCATCGAGGCCGTAGAGGCACACTTCGTTGGTTTCCTTGGGTAGGAAAGTACGGTCGAACAGGGCAGGACCGTTGGGGTTTTCGGTGTCGCCGGCGCGGTCAAACATCCGCACGCGCACCTGGCCGTCGGGCAGTCGGTTCACCTGGAATACCTCGCCTTTGTTGGAACCCACTACGTCCACCCGCTTGGCCAGCAGGAGGTAGTACTCATCAATAGCTTTGGGCAATTCCTGGATGCGGGCTTTCAGCTTGCGGTTGATTTCCTTGCCCGACAGGCCCTGAATCTCCGCCGGAAACTTCGCCGTCGCTTCGTCGATAACGGCGGGCGTGAGTTTGGCTTGCAGGTACCGGGCCGCTTCCTGCCACTGCGCGCGGGTGAGGCTTTGGAGCAGAAACCGGTCGAGGTGGCGGGCGGGCCAGTTCAGGCTTTTCATGTCCTCAAACTCGGCGTTGAAGCCCTCAATGCTGGGCACCGCCCACTCGCGGTTGGCGAGGTAGGTGAGCAGGCCATTCCACTGCGTGAAGCTTTGGTCGCGGTCGCGCGGGATGGGGCGGTAGCGGGTGCCGCCGTCCTTCTGCTTGTAGCCGGCCCACTTCCAGTTGTCCTCGTGCTTGCCAAAGTCGCCCACCAGCATGTCGAAGGCGCGGGCGCGGGCCAGGGCGGGGGCGTCCACGCGGTTGTCGTGGTCTTTGTAGAGCTTGCGAAACAGGCTGAAGCTGCGCGTCACCTCGTCGGAGCCGCCGAAGCCGGGTAGGTTGGGCTTGGGGTCTTTGGGCGAGTCTTCGAGGGTGCCGAGCAGGCCGGCGTACTGCGCGCGGTAGGGGCCGAGCTGCTGGTTGTCGGGCAGGCGGAACAGCACCGGGCGGGCGTGCAGGATATCCGTCTGGTCCAGCAGGTGGCTGATGGGCAGGTTGGAATACGGGTGGGCCGTGGCCGTGATGTCGCGCAGAATATCGGCGGCGAAGGAGGTGCGCAGCTCCGGCGGCAGAATCTTGGTCACGTCCTTGTCCACGGAGCGGAAGACGTACTCCGTGCTGTCGGCCGCGATGAGCTTGAGGGAAGTCGTCTGGCGTCCGCCGCCTTTGCCAGTGGGGCGCAGGCCGCCTTTCTCGCGGGCCAAATCCAGCGTGGGTACGGTCACGGGCTTCAGCCAGGAGCTGCGGTAGATGTCGCCAATGAAGAATTTTTTGCTGGCGGTGCCTTTGTATTCGGGGCCGGGCACCACGGTGGTTGTGGCCTGGAAAGCCGCATCGGGCTTGCTTTCGGCTACGGTGAGGGCCGCGCCGGGGCAGTCGGCAAGGAAGGGGTTTTGCGGCGCTTTCTCATCGGAAGCACCCGCGCAAGCCGAGCGGAACAAGGTGGCCGTGTAGGCATCGTTGGCTGCCTGGTCGCTGCCGCCGAAGGTGTAGATGTGCGTCTTTACCGTGCCATCAGCGAAATATTCCAGGGTGGTGTAGCCTTCCGCGCTCTTGCTGTAGAGCGCCTCGCCCGGGGCCCCCACATGCTGGCTTTCGGCAAAGCTGCCGCTCACAATGTGGTAGTTGCCTTGCAGCGGCGTGAGCTGGAGGCTGTAGTCGTGCGCGGCGGCGTAAACCACGCCGGGGTTGCTTTGCAGCGTGTTCAGCAATTCTTTGCGCAGGTCCTGGTAGCCGGGGCTGGCGAGGTCGCGCGGGGTGCCCACGTTCTGGCGGTAAGCCGCGTAGATGGTGCCGAAAACCGGCGGACTCAGGTGGCGCGAAAGCGGCTCGTGGCCGCCGTACACGCCGTTGGTCACCACCGGCTGGTGGCCTACCAGCAGTAGGTTCTTGCCCTTCGTACCGTCAATCAGGTCTTGCATCTGCTCCCGAAATTCTTCTTTCGTAAGGGTTTTGCAGTCGGTATCGGGCGCTTCGGGCCGGTCGAAGGGGTGCGTGAACCACGGCGTGTTGATGGCCACCAGGCGCACCAGCGGGGCCACGTCCACCACCTCCGGGCCGGGGCAGCCGTTGGTGGGAATGAAGGCGTTCTGGCCGGGCAGCTGCTTCTCGATGTATTTTTCGAGGCGGCGCACGGCCTTCAGGCCGTCGCGGCCGGAATTGGCCCAGTCCTTGTCGCCGGGCAGGAAATAGATTTTGCCCTGCGGCAGGCCTTTTACCAAAGCAATGAGGGCATCGGCGCGGGTGCGGGTGGCCTGGGCCAGGGCGGTATCGCCCTTGCTAGCAAGGCCGGTATTGCCCACAATGTCGCCGAGGTGCACCACGGTAAAAGGACCGGTTTGCTGCTCCAGCGTCTGGCGTAGCAGCTTGAGGCGGCCGGTGGGCAAATCAGCTTGCGCGGTATTGCCAAGCAGGAAAACGGTGTGGGCCGGCAGCGTATTCTGCGCCGAAGCCGCGCTAATGGTCAGTCCAAGCGCGAGCAGCGCGGAGAGAAATGGTAATCGCATAGATAAGCAGTAAGACTTAACCTTACGGAAATAAACGCAGAAAGTATGCGTCAGAATGCGCCTTGGCTGGCATCTGGTCGAGTTGTCCCCCCATTTCCTGCTGTTACGTGGGTAGCTCGCGCGCCAGGTATTTCAATCAGTTGCTCGTTGCTCGTTCCAGGTTGGTTCTTGTCCTGAGAAACAGCTCAAAAATGTCAAACGAGAAATCATCAACAAGAGACGAGCAACAAAAACGGAAGCCTCCGAAGGCACTGCGCAACAACAGTTTAGTACTGCAACCAGCAAAAACGGGGTAGCAGCGCCACAATTGCGCTGCTACCCCATGCGGGTACCTGGTACTTAAGTGCAGCGGTTTTGCGTATCGCGCCGGATTACCAGCGGCGAATGACACCGCAGCGTTCAAGAATGGACAGGGCCATAACGATAGCGGCCACGATAAGCAGCTTGGGCCAAAATTCACCCCAAAAGCCGCGCTTAGCGGAGGGGCGGCTCATCTTCGGGGCGCCAGGTAAGCACCATGTGGTGCACCGGTATTACCACGAACTCGGGATGATGGCGCATTTCGTCGTGGTTGCTCAGCGCCCAGTCGGTGGCCGCTGTTTCGGAATGGAAGTCTTGCGGCACGCCCGGAATGGGCTTGAGCATCATGCTGTTCGTGTCGTGGTCGTGGCGCAGGCCGAGGAGCGTGTATTTGGTTGCAAGTCTGTACATGGGGGCGAAGGTAAAAGGCAGCTGGGTTTTTGGCACAATGGGGTTGGCTTTCCGGGCGGCTATTCTATCCTAACCAGCCAACTCTTTCAGCACCTTGGGTACGCCCGTGCTAGCAGCTTCGGGCACGTAGCGCACGCCACGCCGTCCGGCTTCGGGCTGGTGCGGGTCGATGACGAAGACCGGGCAGGTGGTGGGGGCGTAGTGGAGCAGGCCAGCGGCCGGGTAGACTTGCAGCGAGGTGCCCACGATGAGCAGGGCATCGGCCGTACTCACTGTTTCGGCGGCTTCTTCGATGGCGGGCACCATCTCGCCAAACCACACAATGTGCGGCCGCAGCTGGTGGCCATCGGGGGCCAGGTCGCCGATTTTGATATCGCCGGGGCAGTCGTAGGCAGTGTTTGCGTCGGCCACGGAACGCATCTGGTTCAGCATGCCGTGCAGGTGCAGCACGTTGGTGGAGCCGGCGCGCTCGTGCAGGTCATCCACATTTTGGGTAATGATGCTCACGCGCCAGCCCGGTGCTTCCTCGAAGCCAGCCAGGGCCAGATGGGCAGCATTGGGCTGCACGGTGCGGGCCTGAGCGCGGCGCTGGTTATAAAAATCAAGTACCAGCGCGGGGTCGCGGGCAAAGCCTTCGGGCGAGGCCACGTCTTCCACGCGGTGGTCTTCCCACAGCCCATTGGTGTCGCGGAAGGTGCGAATGCCGGACTCGGCCGAGACGCCGGCACCGGTGAGGACGACGAGGTGTTTCATTGGGTTTGGGGTAGGAGGATATGGGGGTAGGAGTCACAACAATGTCATGCAGAGCGCAGCGAAGCATCTTTACCGCAATAGTAACCCCTTGCCATTGGATTAGTATTGCGGTAAAGATGCTTCGCTGCGCTCTGCACGACGTTCTGATTTAATTATCGTTCTACAATTCCTGACGGCTACAGCGTCACTTCTCCATCCTCTTCGCCGTGCCAGAACTTGATGCGCTGGGCCTGCACGCGGATGAGCACGATGCCGGGCGTATCAATCCCATCCTTGAACCAACGCTTGAGCTCGGGCAACCAATGCTTTTCGAGGGTGGCCTTTTGGCGGATGAGGGTGGCGGTGCCCACCACGGATACATACAGGTAATCGGGGCCGGAAAAGCCGAGGCTGACGTGCGGATTCTCCGTAATGTCGCTCACGGTGCGGGAGCCTTCGTAGGTGAAGTAGTAGGAGTTGCCGTCGTACTCCACGTCGCCGTTGTTGCTCATGGGGCGGGTGCTGAGGTTGCCCCGGCTGGTGTGCGTGGTGAGCATCGTGATGTCGAGCTTCGCCATTTTGGCGGCGACGGCTTTGAGGGTGGTTTCGGCCATGATGTTTGAGTAGGTAAGGAGTTGCTGTTGATTACGCAGAGCAATACGTGGCAGTTATCAGAAAAAGCACTATCGAAAATCAAAAACGCGCCGCCACTCCCGTAACCGGAGCAGCGGCGCGTTTTTAGTAGCGCGAACTTTTAGTTCGCGTCCCAGAACGATGCGGAAGGCGCGGAGCCGCGAACTAAAAGTTCGCGCTACGGCACGCTATTAATGGTTAATCGGGCACTCAATCAGCAGAAATCGCGTATCGGCCGCTGCTTCAATGCGTACGCTGTCCGTCTCCCAGATGCCGAGGCTGTCGCGCTCACTCACTACCTGGCCGGCCACCGTCACGGAGCCGCTGATGACGAACAGAAACAGCAGCTTATTCAGCGTCTTGAAGGGGTAGTCCACCGTTTGGGCTTCGGTGTAGTAGCCCAGGGAGAGCTTGGCGTTCTGGTTAATCCAGCAGTGGGCCTGGCCTTCCTCGTTGCTCACGATGGTGGTGAGCTGATTCTCGCGTTTGGCTTCCGGAAATTGGCGGCGCTGGTAGCGCGGCCCCACGTTCTGGAGTTTGGGCTCAATCCAGATTTGCAGGAAATTTACCTCGTCGTCGCCCACGTTGTGCTCCTCGTGGCGCAGGCCGGAGCCGGCGCTCATGATTTGCACCCAGTCCTGGTGCACCACTTCGGTGTAGCCGAGGGTGTCTTTGTGGTTCATGCTGCCGGCCAGCATCACCGAGATGATTTCCATGTTGGCGTGGCCGTGGATGCCGAAGCCGCCGCCGGGCTGCACCACGTCGTCGTTGAAGACGCGGAGTAGGCCGAAGCCGCTACGCTCCGGGTCGGGGTAGGGGCCAAAGCTGAGCGAGAGGTGGCTTTTCAGCCAGCCAATGTCTTTAAGGCCGCGCTCGGCGGCGCGGGTGAGGCGGGTTTTCATGGGGCAAGGGAGCTAATGCTGTTTAAATTAAGAACGTCATGCAGAGCGCAGCGAAGCATCTTTACCTCAATACTAATTAATTACTTGCGCGGGCAAGATGCTTCGCTGCGCTCTGCATGACGTGCGGGTTAGAATTCCATGGGTACTTCCATCAGCAATAGCTCGGCGCTGCTGTCGGCACTGATGGCTAGGGTATCGGTTTCCCAGATGCCAAAGCCGTCGCGGCGGTGCAGGGCCTGGCCATTGATGGTCACATCGCCTTCCAATACGAAAGCATAGACGCCGTTGCCGGCTTTCTTAACAGCGTAGTCGGTCGCGAAGCCCTTGTCCAGGTTGCCGATGTGGAACCAGGCATCCTGCTGAATGTGCGGGTTGGCACCATCGCCGGCGGGCGACACTACTTGCAGCAGCTGGTTGTGGCGGGCCTCCGGGGCGAAGGTTTCCTGGCCGTAGTTGGGCTTGATGCCGCGCTGGTTGGGGAACACCCAGATTTGCAGGAATTTCACTTCCTGGTGCTGGTTGTGGTTTTTCTCGGAGTGGGCCACGCCGGTGCCGGCGCTCATTACCTGCACGTCGTGCTGGCGAATCACGGTTTTGTTGCCCATCGAGTCCTGGTGTTCCAAATCGCCCGACAAGGGGATGGAAATAATCTCCATATTGTCGTGCGGGTGCTTGCTGAAGCCCATGCCGCCGGCCACGGTGTCGTCGTTCAGCACGCGCAACGCGCCAAAATGCACGCGCTCGGGGTTGTTATAACCGGCGAAGCTGAAAGTATGGAAGGAATTGAGCCAGCCATGATTGGCGTGGCCACGGGTGTTAGCGAGGTGCAGAACGGTATAGGCCATTATGGAGGTGTTATTAGGTGCAGTGATGCAACAACTGTATGTACATTTGATGTATATACATCATTGAATGGAGAAAAGTTTTCTCAATTCTACTATTTTCGATGGGAGCGGGGCCGAACGGCCAGCCGGTACCTTTGCCCGTCCCTATTCTTTTGCTTTCGCGCTCATGATTCGTACGGTAATCTTCGACATGGACGGCGTCATCATCGACACCGAGCCCATTCACCGCCACGCTTTTTTTACGCAGTTTGCCGAGCTGGGCATTCCTGTACCAGCTGCTGAATACGCCACTTTTCTGGGCAAGTCGACGCGCAATGTGTTTCAGCTGCTCAAGCAGCAGTACGGTCTCACGCAGGACGTGGAAGCCATGGTGCTGCGCAAGCGTGAGCTGTTCAATAAGTCTTTTGATGAAGACGCAGGCCTCGACTTATTGCCTGGCGTGCGGGCGCTCATCGAAGACCTGCGCCGCCACGACATTCAATTGGTAGTAGCCTCATCAGCCTCCAAAGCCACTATTTCTCGGGTATTCGACCGCTTCGGGCTGGGGCCATACTTCACGCACCGCATCAGCGGCGAGGATTTTGCCGAATCCAAGCCCAACCCCGCCATCTTCCTGCGCGCCGCCGAGCTGGCCGAAACGCCCGTCACCGAGTGCATCGTCATCGAAGATGCCGCCAACGGCGTGGTAGCGGCCAAGGCGGCGGGCATTTACTGCATCGCCTACCTCAGCCCGCATTCCGAAGGCCAGAACCTGCACCAGGCCGACCGCATCATCCGGAATTTCTCGGAGCTGACGGCAACGGAGATTGCGGCATTGTAGACGGCAAGGGCGGGCTACCAGCGCCTGGTGCCCCGGGCCGTAAGGGTCCCGTGAAGTTTATTCGCGAATATCTTTGCGTTCCTATGTTTGCCGCTGCCGATGAGCCCCTCGATGCCCGCCTCGCCCGGCTGCGCCGCGCCGACGAAGCCGCGTGGATGGAGGCCGTGTTCCGGGAATTCTACGCGCCCATCGGCCAGGTAATATACCGCGTCGTGGCCGACCGTGCCGCGGTGGAAGACCTGTTGCAAGACGTATTTCTGCGGCTTTGGCAGGGCCGGGCCACGCTGCCCGAGCTGCAGTCGCACCGCGCCTACCTCACCCGCGCGGCCCTGAACGCCGCCTTGCGCCACGCCGCCCGCGCCCAGCGCCAGGTAGCCTGGGATGCGGCCGATGCGCCCGAGCCCGCCGTTGCCCCCGACGCCCTGGCCGCCCTGCACCACGCCGATACCGACACCGCCGTGGCCGTGGCCCTGGCCCTGCTGCCCCCGCAGTGCCGGGTGGTGTTCGAGCTGAGCCGCTACGAGGAGCTCAGCTACCAGCAGATTGCCGAAACGCTGGAGATTTCGCCCAAAACCGTGGAAAACCACATGGGCAAAGCCCTGCGGGTGCTGCGTGGCGCGCTGGCCGGGGCCCTGCGGAACCTGTACGCGGTGCTACTGTGAAAAGAATTAAAAATGATGAAGTAAAAAATTAAAAATAAGGCCGCTGGGAGTGCAGCCCAGGGCATTTTTAATTTTTAATTCATCATTTTTAATTGAAGTGTAGGGGTCGCGGCACGCTTGGGTATCTATTATTCAAACACGCGCTATTTCCTATGAAACAACCCTTCTTTCTGCTGGCGGGAGTGGCCGGGTGGCTGGCCCTGGCCCCGGCCACCGGGGCCGCCCAAACGTTGCCCGCCGCCACCCCCGCCGTCCGACCCAACGGGCCAAACGTGACCATCAGCGGCTACCTGCGCGATGCGGCCACCGGCGAAGCCCTCATCGGGGCCACCGTGCTGGTGAAAAGCCTGGGCGCGGGGGCCACGGCCAACGAGTACGGCTTCTACTCCCTCACCGTGCCGCGCGGGCGCTACGCCATCACGTTCACTTACGTGGGCTACGCGCCCCGCGAGGAAACCCTGGAGCTGAGCGCCAGCCAGACGCATTCGGTGAAGCTGGCCACCCAGGGCGTGGAAACGGCCGAAGTGGTGGTGGTGGGCCAGGCCCCCGACCAGAACGTGCGCAGCACCGAAACCGGCGTGGTCCGCCTCGATGCCCGCGCCATTAAGCTGGTGCCGGCGCTGTTGGGCGAGGCCGACGTGGTGCGCGCCATTCAGTTGCTGCCGGGCGTGAGCACGGTGGGCGAGGGGGCCACCGGCTTCAACGTGCGCGGCGGGGGCATCGACCAGAACCTGATTCTGATGGACGAGGCCCCGGTCTACAACTCCTCGCATTTGTTCGGGCTGTTTTCGGTGTTCAACCCCGATGCCGTGAAGGACGTGAAGCTGGTGAAGGGCGGCATTCCGGCGGCGTACGGCGGGCGGCTGTCGTCGCTGCTCGACATCCGGATGAAGGACGGCAACTCGCAGCGCCTGGCCCTGAACGGCGGCGTGGGCCTGGTGAGCAGCCGGCTGGCCGTGGAGGCCCCCATCGTGAAGGACAAAGGCTCGTTCATCGTGGCCGGGCGGCGCTCCTACGCCGACTTGTTCCTCAAAGCCATTCCCGCGCAGAAGGACAACCAGGCCTATTTCTACGACCTCTCGGCCAAGGCCAACTACACGCTGGGCGAGCGCGACCGGCTATTTTTGAGCGGCTATTTTGGGCGCGACGTGTTCAAGTTCGGCAAGCTGTTTCAGAACAACTGGGGCAACCAGACGGGCACGCTGCGCTGGAACCACGTGTTCAGCAACCGCCTGTTTCTGAACGTGACGGCCCTGGCCAGCCGCTACGACTACGGCCTGGGCGTGCCCAGCGGCACCCAGGGCTTCGAGTGGACTTCCAACATCACCGACTACAGCGCCAAGGCCGATTTCGAGTATTTCCGCACGCCCAGCAGCACGCTGCACTTCGGGGCCAGCAGCATTTTCTATAGCTTCGAGCCGGGCCACGTGGTGCCTACCGAGGCCACGTCCATCTTCCGCGAGCTGCGCCTGCAGCAGCAGCGCGGCACCGAATGGGCTGCCTACCTCGACGAGGAGCGCAGTTTCGGGCCGGCGTTTTCGGTGCAGTATGGGCTGCGGGCTACCATGTTTGAAAACCGCAGCACGGGCACGTTCTACGACTACGCCGGCGAGCGGGGCAAGCAGCTCACGCCCATCAACCCGCAGCAGTACAGCCCCAGCCGGCCGCTGGCCAGCTACCCCAACCTGGAGCCCCGCCTCTCGGCCCGCTACGCCCTGAGCGAAAGCGCCTCGCTGAAGGCCAGCTACAACCGCATGGTGCAGTACATCCACCTCATCAGCAACACCACGGCCGCCACGCCGCTCGACGTGTGGCTGCCCAGCACCCGCCACCTCAAGCCCGAACACGCCGACCAAATCAGCCTGGGCTACTTCCGCAATTTTAAGCGCAATGCCTACGAAACGTCGCTCGAAGTATTTGGCAAGCAGATGGATAACCAGGTCGACTACATTGCCGGGGCCAACACCCTGCTCAACCAGAACCTGGAGGCCGAGCTGCTCTACGGGCGGGGCCGCGCCTACGGGGCCGAGCTGTACGTGAAGAAGAACGAGGGCCGCCTCACCGGCTGGGTGAGCTACACGCTGAGCCGCTCGGAACGGCAGATTGACGGCATCAACCAGAACCAGTGGTACGCCAATAAGTACGACAAAACCCACGTGCTGGCCGTGGTGGGCGTTTACACGCTCTCGGACCGGCTCACGCTCTCGTCTACGTTCAACTACAGCACCGGTGTGGCCAGCACCGTGCCCGACTCGCGCTTCGTGTACCAGGGCCTGGTGGTGCCCAACGTGAACGGCGACGTGCGCAACAACTTCCGCGTGCCCGCCTACCACCGCCTCGACCTGGCCGCCACCCTCAAAAATCGCCCGCACCCCGAGCGCCGCTGGCAGGGCTCCTGGACGTTTAGCCTCTACAACGTGTACGGCCGCCGCAACGCCTACGGCATCTATTTCCGCCAGAACGAGGACAACCCCGCCCGCACCGAGGCCGTGCGCCTGTCCATTTTCGGCACGGTGCTGCCGAGTGCGACGTACAATTTTACTTTCTGATTTTTAGTTGTTAGTTGCTGGTTGCCAGTTGTTCGTTCAACAAAAAGGCCAGCACTGACAACCAGCAACTGACAACTGACAACTGACAACGATGAACCGCTTTTTGCTTTTAATCACCGCCGCTCTCGCCTCGCTCAGCCTCAGCAGCTGCCTCGATGTGGTGCCGCTCGACGTGCCCAAAGCCGAGCCGCTGCTGGCCGTTGAGGGCCAGATTACCGACCAGAACACGCCCGCCGTGGTGACGCTTGCGCTCACCCAGGCGTATTTCAACGAGGCCGCCCCGCCGCCCGTGCGCGGGGCCATCCTCACTCTGACCGACGACCAGGGCCAGCGCGACGAATTACGCGAAATCAGTCCCGGCTACTACCGGGGCAGCGGGACGGTGCGCGGGCGCAGCGGCGGGCACTACACCCTCACCGTCGTGGCCGATGGGCAGACGTACCGCGCCGAAACCGACATCCGCCGCACCCCGCGCATCGACAGCATCGGCCTGGAATTCAAACCCCAGCAAACCGGCTTCG
>JBBQSQ010000027.1:0-29631 GCA_038213745.1 Cytophagales bacterium | reverse complement strand
CTGCCTGCTGAAAGCGGGCGTAACCGAGGAAATGCCCTTTGGGCCCGAAACGCTGGTTTTCAAAGTCGGGGGCAGGATTTTCGCCCTCACCGATATCGATACGTTCGGCAGCATCAACCTGAAATGCGACCCCGAGCGGGCCGAAGAATTGCGCGAGGCGCACGAATACGTGCGGCCTGGTTTTCACATGAACAAAAAGCACTGGAACACGGTGCTTATCGGCACTGGTGCCCCGCAAGAGATACTGCGCGAGTTGATTGACCATTCGTATGGCCTGGTGCGGGCGTCGTTGCCAAAGGCCGTAAAGTAGGCGATGGAAATGTAGAGACGCGACCCTTCGCGTCTCGGCGTTAAACGATACTCGTCTGATGGTGCGAATGTAGAGACGCGAAGGGTCGCGTCTCTACATCGTTCTTGTTACGAAAAAAGCCCCTTCAGAAACCTGAAGGGGCTTTTCATGTATAACAAAACCCTATTGCCCCACCAGGAAAACGGCATTGCCAAACATCAGTTTCCCGCTTTGCCAGAAGGCGCGAAACAACGGGTTATCGCCCAGATAAACCACCGAGCCCCGGCCTAAATCCTGGGTGCCGACGACGAAAGTATCGGTGAGCTCCTTGCGGGCCTTGGTACCAGTGAAGCCAGCCGAGTAGCTGTTCTTCTTGATGACGCCCACGTTCCAGCCGCCTTTGCCCAGGAAGCTGTAGTTAATCTGGTTGCGGACCAGGGCGAAGTAAGTGTCGCCGTAGCCGAAGGCCAGCGGGTGGGTGTTGTCGAGCTGCACGCGGTAGATGCTGCCCTGCACGGCATCCTCGGCTTCCTCGCGTTCGGCGTCGCCGTAGCGGCGTAGCAGGCGGTAGGGGTTGGCCTTCAACTCCTTTTTGATGGCGACGGAGTCGGCCGTTTTCGGTTTTAGCAGAAAATCTTTTTTGCCGGACAAGAATTTGGTTGCGCCTTCCATGGCAATGAGGCGGCCACCGTCGCGCACCCAGGCTTTGAGGCTTTCGAGCGACTTGTCGTTGTACACATCGCCGTAGCTGCCGTTGGGCAGGATGAGCACGTCGTACTTGTTCAGCGACACGCGGCTGAGGTAGTCGGTGCCAAGCACCGTGAGCGGGTAGCCGAGCTGTTGCTCGAAGAAGTGCCACACCTCGCCAAACGCGGTAGCATCGACGCCAGGACCGGCCACCACGGCCACCGTAGGCTGCTTCACAAAGTGAACCGAGCTGGACCCCAAATCACTACCCGTGGTGGAAAAGCCCGATTTCACGGCCATAACCGTGGTGCCGGCCGAGTCGGCCTGGGCGCGCACCAACTGGTCGAACCGCGCGCCCAGGCCCTCGTTGCCGGTGCGGGGGATGATGAGCGAGCCGGGCGCGTACTGCTGGCCTTCCGATTCAAACGCCTTTTCGGCGTAGCGCACCTTCACTTTCTGTTGCAGCAGGCGGCTGAGGAAGCGCACGTCCTGCAAAGAGCTCCAGCGGGCGAGGTAGGCGTAAGGCTTGTCGGCGGTGGCGGCGCTGCCTTTCACGCTGGCCGCAGCGGGCGCTCCGGCCGAGGCATCGAGGCGGCCGGCTACGGCGTATGATTTCAGGCCGAAGGCATAGGGTAGGGCCCAGGAGGTGATGTCGTAAGTGAGCGAGTCTTCGAGCTGGGACTTGGGCTCGAACAGCACCTTCACCAGCGTCGATTTGGGCTGGTACATGCTGATGACCACGTCGCGGGCTTCAATTTGCACGTCGCCGGTTTTGCCGGTGGTGTAGTTGAAGCCGCGCGTTTTGGTGCGCTTCGGGGCGTAGCCGTAGCGAATCTGGTTGCGGTCGAGGTACTGGGTGAAGGCGCGGAGCTGGCCGGGGTCGTTGCCGGCCGCCATCACGTAGCTTTTGTATTCGCCTTGGGGCTTGCTGGCCGCGTTGGCGAAATACTGTTGGAACTCGCGCAGCAGGTCGTCGTGCCGCTCGGCGGTGGCCTGGATGGTGGCGCGGCTGGCGGCGTGGTGGTGGGCAATGCGCTGGGCCAGCGTGAGCGTGTCGCCGTCGAGGCGGGCGTAGGCCACGCCGGCGGGACCGCCGCCGCCCTGCTCATACGTCATGCCGATGGCACCGTTGAAGCTGGGCCAGGTGTCGCCGTAGGTGGGGGCGTAGAGGTCGTAGACTTCGCGGGTGAAATACAGCCAGTTATTCTTGTCGAAGGCTACCTTGTTGTAATCGCCCAGCACGCCCTGGAACTTGCGCTGCCAGGCCGTGAGGTCGGCGTGGTAGGGCTTGGCGGCAGGGGAGAAATAGTAGGTATTGTTGGGGCCCATCTCGTGAAAATCGGCGTGCACCGCCGGGAGCCATTGGTTGTAGAGGGCGATGCGCTGCTTGGTTTCCTGCTGGGTTTGCCAGGCCCAGTCGCGGTTCAGGTCGAAATAGTAGTGGTTGTAGCGGCCGCCGGGCCAGGGCTCGTGGTGCTCCCAGGAGTCGGGGCCGACGTTGGCCGACTGGTTGCGCACGCGGTTGTACCAGTTCACGTACCGGTCGTGGCCGTCGGGGTTGATGCAGGGGTCTACGATGACGACGGTGTTGCGTAGCCAGTCCTGCATCTGCTGGTCCTGCGGGTTGGCCAGGTCGTAGAGCACCTGCATCACGGCTTCGGAGCTCACGGCCTCGTTGCCGTGCACGTTGTAGCTCAGCCAGCACACGGCCGGCTGCTGGCGCTGGCCGCTGCCGCTTTCGAGGCCGGCGAGGCGCAGGTTGTTGTGGCGCACGTCTTCGAGGCGGCCGAATGTTTCGGCGCTGGCAATCTGCACTACTTCGAGCGGGCGCTTCTCGTAGGTGCTGCCGTAGCGCACCAGTTTCATGCGGCCAGGCGCGTGGGCGGTGATGTGGGCCACGTAGCGCAGCAGCTCGGCGTGGGGCGTGAACTGCGCGCCCAGCTTGTAGCCCAGGAATTGCTCGGGCGTGAGCAGCGGCCCGGCCGCGTCGGTGGTCTGGGCGTGGGCGGTGAAGCTGAGCAGCAGCAGTAGCCAGCAGCTACCGGCGCGTAGACAGTTGGCAAAGAGTGAAGAACGCATCAAAGGCGAGTTGGGAGATGAGATGGCTGTTAAGTGCAAAGATGCGCGTGGAGTACGAAGGTGTAACGGTTTGCAGCAAAGTATCTGAGTTTGTAGAGCCGCATCATCTTTGCTGAACCAACGGCCAGCCTTCGGCAGTTACTTCCAAAACCACGTATCTTGCAGCATGCGCCAAGTTATTCTTACCGTTCCCGACGACCAGTTTGCTCCGCTGATGAAGCTAGTGAAAGCCCTACCCTTTGCCATCAAAGCCAAAGCCGTAGCCCCGCCGAAGCCGAAGAAATACACGCCCGAGCAGCAGGAGTGGATTGACGACTTCCGCGAAGCCTTAAATGAGGTGGAGTTGCACCAGCAGGGAAAAATTCAATTGCAAACAGCTGAAGAATTATTGGATGAGCTTCGTCGTAATCGCATCGAAAAGGTTTAATCGCCTCATCAACCGGCTGCAACGAAAATATTATTCCATACCGGAAGATTTTGCCTCATTGGTGGCTGAACTGAAGGCAAATCCTACGGCTGGAAATGCCCTGGGCCGCGACTGTTATAAGGTTCGAATGCGAATTGATTCTAAAAAAACCGGTAAAAGTGGCGGTGCCCGTGTCATTACCTGTGTTAAGATTGTCGGCCAGCAAATCTTTTTGCTGACCATTTACGACAAGTCCGAACATGCCTCAATCACCGATAATGAGCGAGACGATTTGCTGAAAGAAAATGGCCTCCTTTGAAAACCAAAAGGCCCGCTGCAATTGCAGCGGGCCTTTTTCGTGCCGGTAAAGCTAACAGCCAGCAGCTATTGGCTAACAGCTTAAATCAAACCACTACGTTCACCATCCGCCCCGGCACAACAATCACCTTCCTGGCCGACTTGCCTTCGCCGTGCTTAGCCAGGAAATCCGACGCCAACACGGCGGCCTCAATTTCGGCACCAGTGGCAGCGGCGGCGAACTGCATCTGCTCGCGCACCTTGCCGTTAATGGCCAGCGGGTAGGTCACGGTGTTTTCCACCAGATACTCTTCGCGGAACTCGGGGTAGCTGGCCGTGGAGATGCTGCCGGGTGCGTGGCCCAGCTCCTGCCATAGCTCCTCGGCGAGGTGCGGCGCATACGGCGACACCAGCAGCACCAGCGGCTCTAGGATGGCGCGCTTGTGGCACTTGAGGGCCGTGAGCTCGTTCACGGTAATCATGAACAGGCTGACGGAGGTGTTGAAGCTGAACTTCTCGATGTCTTCCTGCACCTTCTGAATGGCGCGGTGCAGCACCTTGAGCTCGGCGGGTGTGGCCGCCTCGTCGGTTACGGCCAGGGCTCCGTCTTCGGGGTGGAAGAGCCGCCAAAGCTTCTTGAGGAAGCCGCTCACGCCGCTGATGCCGTTGGTATTCCAGGGCTTGTACTGCTCCAGCGGGCCGAGGAACATTTCGTATAGGCGCAGGGCGTCCGCGCCGTATTTGTCGATTAGAATGTTGGGGTTAACAACATTGTATTTAGACTTCGACATTTTCTCTACTTCAGGAGTAGTCAAAAAAGGGCTCAGTTCTGATATTCCAGCTTTGAATGGATTGGATTTACCATCTTGCCAAAAGCCGTCTTTGCAGACAAAAACAGCGTCTGCATATTCTTTGCTCGATTTAGCCAATTTTACTACATCAAGGACGTTTTTATCGACACACTCGATATTAACATTGAGTAACGACATCATTGCAATAGTGAACTCGCCTCCACCGCCGGGAAGTGCATCATCATGCGTGACACCATGAAATAAATGCTTAGCATCAGCACTTACAAAAATGTTATTAGCTGCTGTAGAAAGTTTGCCCTGCTTCTGAATATTGTCAAATACCAGACGTAAATACTCCTGAGCTTCGTCAGATTCTTCGCCATTTGCCAAATCTATCTGCCCGATATAATTGGCCTTGGTAATACTAGTTCTGTTAATCTTCTCCGACACACCCAGAATCATCCCCTGATTAATCAGTTTCTGGAAAGGCTCGCCGCTGCTCACGAGGCCCAAATCCTTCAGGAACAGGTACCAGAAGCGGGCGTAGAGCAGGTGACCGGTGGCGTGCTCGGCCCCACCCATGTAGAGGTCCACGCTGCCCCAGTAGTGCTCGGCTTCCTCCGACACGAAGCGGGCTTCGTTGGTGGGGTCCATGTAGCGGAGGTAGTACCACGACGAGCCCGCCCAGCCGGGCATGGTGCTGAGCTCGTAGGGGTATTTGTCTTTGTACAGCCAGTTTTGGGCGCGGCCGAGGGGCGGCTCGCCGGTTTCGGTGGGCTTGTATTCGTCGATTTCGGGCAGCACGAGGGGCAGGTCGGCCTCTGCGATGCCGTAGGCGGTGCCGTCCTTGTAGTAAATCGGAATGGGTTCGCCCCAGTAGCGCTGGCGGCCGAAAATGGCGTCGCGCTGGCGGAAATTCACCTTGCCTTTGCCCAGGCCCTTCTCTTCGAGGAAGGCGATGAGCTTCTGCGTGGCCTCCTTATAGGTGAGGCCGTTGATGATGCCGGAGTTGATGTAGCGGCCTTCCTTGGTGGGGTCGGCCTGCTGGTCGAGGCCCTGCTGGGCATCGGAAATGGCGGGGATGGGCAGGTTGAAGTGCTTGGCGAAGAGGTAGTCGCGCTGGTCGCCGCTGGGCACGGCCATCACGGCGCCGGTGCCGTAGCCGGCTAGCACGTAGTCGGCCAGCCAGATTTGCACGGGCTCGTTGTTCACCGGGTTCAGGGCGTAGGCGCCGGTGAAGACGCCGGATACGGCCTTCACATCGGTCATGCGGTCGCGCTCGGAACGGCGCTTGGTGGCGGCGATGTACTCATCCACGGCGGCGCGCTGGCCGGGCGTGGTGAGCGTGTCCACCAGCTCGTGCTCGGGGGCCAGCACCAGGAAGGTGGCCCCGTAAATGGTATCGACGCGGGTGGTGTAGACCTTGATTTGGGCGTTTTCGTGATTCTGCACCGGGAAGGTGACTTCGGCCCCGATGCTGCGGCCAATCCAGTTGCGCTGCATTTCCTTCACCGCGTCAGGCCAGTCCAGAGTGTCCAGTCCCTGCAGGAGGCGGTCGGCGTAAGCGGTGATGCGCAGGTTCCACTGGGGCATGAGGCGGCGCTCGACGGGGAAGCCGCCGCGCTCGCTCAGGCCGTCCTTCACTTCGTCGTTGCTCAGCACCGTGCCCAGGCCGGGGCACCAGTTCACGGAGGTATCCTGCTGGTAGGCGAGGCGGTAGGGGAGCACCACGGCGAGGCGTTGCTTCTCGGAAAATAGCTTCCACTGTCCGGCCGTGAAGCTGTGGCGCTCGTCGGCATCGCCGGCGGCGTTGATGCCTTCGCTGCCCTGCTCGGCAAAGCGGGCGGTGAGGGCAGTGAGGGGCTCAGCCTTGTTAGTGTCGAGATTATACCAGGAATTGAACAGCTTGAGGAAAATCCACTGCGTCCACTTATAATAAGAAGCATCCGAAGTCCGCACTTCGCGGCTCCAGTCGTAGCTGAAACCGAGGCTGCTGAGCTGCTGCACGTAGGTTTCGATGTTCTTCTCAGTAGTCAGCGCGGGGTGCTGGCCGGTCTGGATGGCGTACTGCTCCGCCGGTAGGCCAAAGGAGTCGAACCCCATGGGATGCAGCACGTTGAAACCGCGCAGGCGCTTGTAGCGCGTCACAATATCGGAGGCAATGTAGCCCAGCGGGTGCCCCACGTGCAGGCCCGCCCCGGAGGGGTAGGGGAACATGTCGAGCACGTAGTACTTGGGCTTCTCGGAGTGGTTCTGGGCCTGGAAGGTGTGGTGAGCTTTCCAGTGGGCCTGCCACTTCTTTTCGATTTCTTCGGGGCGGTATGCGGGCATCTTGCGCGGAGTTTATTCCGGGCAAAGGTAAGGGGCGGCATTTTGGCTATTTTTCACCTGTAACAAATAGGTCCGTTACTCCTTACCTAAGTAGCTTTGCCACACTGTGCGGTAGTCTCCCGCCGCCACGGCACTTTTTTCGGCTCCGGCTGAAAAAGGCGAAGCCCGTGGTCGGCAAACCACGGGCTTCGAGAGTGGGTGATTCGTTCTACTCCATTACTTGAAGAACCATGGAGAACAAACCAAACAGTGACGGTGATTATGTAGTAATCGTCGTCAGGCTCCCGGTGAAGCTGCTTACGCAGTTTGGCCGGTGGCTAGTGTTGGCAGTGGGCACGTACGTGCTGCTGCATCACTGACCGTAGCCAGCAGGGAGGACGCAAGTCCTTCCTGCCTTGGGCTGTAACTGTGCTCAGCCGCCGGAAGTTGCGTAAAGATGTGAAGTTTTCGGGAAATATTCAAAAAATGACCGACGAGATGGATAGCTTCTATAATAATTGAAATCAATTTGACTTAGTATAATGGCATCTTTTATTGCAAAAGAAACAGTCGACCAGATAACGCAAACGGCTGATATTTTAGAGGTAGTCGGAGATTACGTGCAGCTCAAGCGCCGGGGGCAATCTTATCTGGCTTGCTGCCCTTTCCATAACGAAAGAACGCCTTCGTTTAATGTGACGCCTTCCAAAGGACTTTTCAAATGTTTTGGTTGCGGCAAAGCGGGCGACGTGGTGCGCTTCGTTATGGAAATAGATGGCATCAGCTACCCAGAAGCGTTGCGTCATTTGGCGAAAAAATACGCCATTCCTATTCAGGAAGAGGAGAAAACGCCGCAGCAACAGTTGGAGCAGAACGAGCGGGATTCTCAATTCATCGTTTCCGATTTTGCCAAAAATCACTATCACCGTTTGTTGCTGAACTCGGAGGAGGGCATGAGCATTGGCTACGGCTACCTCAAGGAGCGTGGGCTGAACCTGAATACCATCCAGACTTTTGAGCTGGGCTACTCACTCGATAGTTGGGACGAGTTGTTGAAGGCAGCCGCAGTGGATGGTTACGACCGCAAGTACTTGGAAAAAACGGGGCTCGCAGTCAGCAAAATCGACGACCAGGGCCGGGACACCGGCCAGCGGTACGACCGGTTCCGGGGCCGCGTGATGTTTCCGATTCACAACGTGAGCGGACGAGTGGTGGGTTTCGGGGCGCGCACCCTGAAGCGCGATGATAAGATGGCGAAGTATTTAAACTCGCCCGAGTCGGATATCTACCACAAGTCGGATGTGCTGTATGGGCTGTTTCAGGCCCGGCAGGCTATTCGGGACGAGGATGTATGCTTCTTGGCCGAAGGCTACTTAGACGTTATCAGCCTACACCAAGGTGGGGTAAAAAACGTGGTAGCCTCGTCAGGAACTTCGCTCACTGAAGGTCAAATTCGGCTCATTCAGCGCTATACGCAAAACGTAACCGTACTCTACGACGGAGACCCTGCCGGAATTAAAGCTTCTTTGCGAGGCATTGACCTATTGCTTGATGGAGGTTTGAACGTACAAGTCGTGCTCTTTCCAGATGGTGAAGACCCGGATTCGTTCATCCGAAAAGTTGGCGACCAGCGGTTTGTAGAGTTTATTGAGAAAAACGCGCAAGAATTTATTGGCTTCAAAATTAATTTGCTAAAAGGCGAATTTGCCACCGGCAGCGGCGAATTTGACCCGGTTAGGCGGGTTGAATTGAGCCGCGACATTTTGCGTAGCATTGCGCACGTGAAAGACCCACTTAAACGCCAGGTTTTTCGCACCATGACTGCCGAAAAGCTGGGCTTGAATGAGCAACTGCTTATAACCGAGTATAACAAAATTGAAGTTGTAAAGCGAAATGCGGACCGTAAGATTGTGCAAGCAGCCGCTGAACGCGAAAATAGGTTGCGTAGCCAAGCTGATAATAACACTTATGAAGCAAGCGAGAGGCAAGCAGCGGGCGAAACTTCGCCTGCCGACTATTCGCAACGTTCAGCAGTAAATGAAGCTGGCGAAATGGTGAGTACTGCCATCACTTCGTCGCCTGCCGATGAGTCAGGCGCTGATGAGTTAGATGCTGATGAAGAACTAGAGCCCGTACTTGACATGCTTCAGGTGTGTGAGCGCGAAGTGCTGCGCCTACTGGTGCTCTATTCCGGCCGCGAAATCGACCCGGAAATCAGCGTGGCCGGCTACCTCATGGGCCAGCTCGGCGAAAACCCGCTCACCAAGCCGCTCTACGCCGAGATGTGGGAAATCTGCCGGCAGGAGCTCCTGGCCGGTCGCTTTCCCGATGCCCGCCTGCTGGCCCAGAGCGAGCGCGAAGACATCCGCCAGCTCATCACCGACCTGGCCACCGAGCGCTACGAAATCAGCCCCAACTGGCGCACCAAGGAAATCTACGTCTTCAACGAAGTGGACCTGCCCCAGCTGGCCTGCGACAACGCCGTGCTGCGCCTCAACAAAGTGCACGTGCAGCGCGAGCTCGACCAGTGCCTCGAAAAGCTGCGCCACCCGCTGGAAGACGCCGAAATGTTCGAAATCCTGGGCGACATCAAGCGCCTTAAGGAACTCGACAACGAGTTGGCCGCGCTGCTAGGTACCGTGGTGGGGCGCAGCGCGTAAGCGAACGTCAGATAAGCATGACGTTCTTGGGAATCCATTATTAAAAAAGCATGCTCCAGCGTCTCAACATCAACCGCTTAATAATAGCCATTGTCCTCACCGGGCTGAGCCTGATTTTTGGCATGGCCGGGTTTATGGGCTTTGAGCACTACGCGCCAATTGATGCGTTTTTTATGACCGTGACGACCATTGCCACGGTGGGCTACGGCGAGCTGCACCCGTTTTCGGAAGCGGGGCGGCTGTTCGTCTCGTTCTACATTCTCTACAACCTGGTGGTGGTGGCCTACCTCGTGTCGGTTTTCTCCGCGTTTATCTTTGACGGCGAGCTGCGCAAAATTTACCAAATGATTAGAACCGACCAGGAAATCAAGCGCTTTAGCGGCCACGTAATCGTTTGCGGCTTTGGCCGGAACGGCCGCCGGGCCTGCCAGGAACTGCGCGCCAACGGGGCCCGCGTGGTCGTGGTTGAGGCCGACCAGGAGCTGATGAAGCGCATCTCCGAAGGCTATACTGGCGAGGATTACGACGGCGACGGCTTGCCGGGGGGTAAAATTTTCACCGTTTTCGGCGATGCTACCAGCGATAACATCCTCAAGCAAGCTGGAGTAGAACGCGCCTCGGCCCTCATCACGTCGTTGCCCAAAGATGCCGACAACGTGTTTGTGGCTCTCTCGGCCCGCGCCCTCAACCCGCGCCTGAAAATCATTGCTCGAGCCTCGCTGAAAACTTCGGAAAGCAAACTGCTCTCCGCCGGGGCCGATTCGGTGGTGATGCCCGACGAGATTGGGGGCTCCCACATGGCCAAGCTGGTGGTACGCCCCGAAGTTATTCGCTTTCTCGACCTCATTTCCGGCCAGAGCGCCGATAAACTGCGCCTCGAAGAAATGTCCTTTCAGCAGCTACGCCGGGACATGCGCGGCCGCAGCATCCGGGAGCTTAATGTGCGTTCCGTCACGGGGGCCACCATCATCGGCCTGCGCCAGGCCAGCGGCTCGCTGTTGGTGAGCCCGCCCGTCGACTACATCCTGGTGGACGGTGATGTGCTGCTGGTGCTCGGTAGCGAGGAACAAATTGAGACCTTCGAAGTGCGGTTCCGGCAACTATAACTGAGTTATGAATTATGAGTTAAAAGTTATGAGTTGGCAGAACGCTAACCGAACTGACGAAAACTCACAACTCATAACTTTTAACTCATAACTCAACGAAGTGCACCTTTTGCAACTCTGTCCCCGGGTTCCGTTTCCGCTGACTACCGGGGGCGCGATTGCCATGTACGACGTGGCGGCGGGCCTCGTGCAGGCGGGCCACCGGGTCACGATGCTGGCCATCAACACGCCCAAGCACCACCAACCGGCTGATGCCCTTGACCACTTGGGTCCCAACTTCCGGTTGGTGGTGGTGGATTTGGACACCGATATTTCGGCCGGCAAGGCACTAAAAAATCTGCTGTTCAGCCACCAGCCCTACAATGTGGCGCGATTTATTAGTCATAAGGTCATAAAGGCACTGGTCAAACTGGTCCAGCAAGAATCCTTTGATGTCATTCAATACGAGGGCACTTTTGTGGCTTGGTACAACGAGTGGCTGGAATCTGAGGATTTGATGCCTCCAAATACCGTGAGCGTCTTACGGGCGCACAACGTGGAACATACCATCTGGCAGATGCTGGCAGCGCGTGAAGGAAACCCGTTGAAACGGATTTTTTTGGGCGTTATGGCTGGTCGCTTGCAATGGTTTGAACGCGAATTTCTCAAATATTTTAATGCCGTGGCCGCCATCACGGCCGACGATGCCCAGCGGCTGCGGGCACTGGGCTGCCCCGAGCCAGTCGTATTCATCCCGGCCGGCGTCGACCTAAGCCGTTTCCAGCCCGACATAGCCCTGAAATCCCAGCCGCGCACCTTATTCATGATTGGCTCGCTGAACTGGCTGCCCAACCTGGAAGGCCTGCAATGGCTGCTGCGCGAAGTATGGCCCGCTTTCCACGCCGAAATGCCCGATGTGGAACTGCACATCGCCGGCAGCGGCACGCCCGAAGAACTGCTCCGGCCGCGCACCGATAACGTGGTTATGCACGGGTTTGTAGAGTCGGCACCTGCATTCATGCAGCAATACGAACTGATGGTGGTGCCGCTGCTGAGTGGCGGCGGGATGCGCATCAAAATTATCGAAGGCATGGCCCTCGGCAAAGCCATTTTGAGTACGACGCTCGGGGCCGAAGGCATTGCCGTGCGCGACGGCCACGATATCCTGCTGCGCGACTCAGCCGCCGAGTGGCTGATGGCCCTGCGGGCCTGGGCGCTGGGCACGGTGCCCGTAGCGCAAATTGCTGCGGCCGCCGTCCACACCGCCACCAGCCTATACGACCGCCGCCAAGTGACGCAGCAGTTCGTGGACTTATACGAGCGGCTGCGGCCGGTGCCGGCCGCATGATACCGGTCCTGCTTCAACTCGTGTTCTGGGGCTGCCTGCTGCTGGTGGCGCACACCTACGTGCTGTTCCCGCTGCTATTGGCCCGGCTGGCCCGGGGCCGGCAACAGAACCAGGACGTGTACGGCCCGGCCGCCGACTGGCCGGCCGTGGACATCCTGCTGGCCGCGCACAACGAGGAAGCCGTGATTGCGGAAAAAGTCCGCTCCACCTTCGCCACCACCTACCCGCTCGACCGGCTGCGGCTGCTGGTGGGTTCCGATAATTCCTCGGACCAGACCAACGCCCTGCTCACCGCCCTGGCCGCCGAGTACCCGCAGCTGCGCTTCGAGGCCTACGCCCAGCGCACGGGCAAGCCCACCGTAATCGAAAACCTGGCCCGGCAGGCCACCGCCCCGGTGTTGGTGCTGACGGATGCCAACGTGTTTTTCGCCCCCGATACGCTGCACGAATTGGTGAAGCACTTCCACAACCCGGCCATTGGCCTGGTGGGCGGCCACATTCTCAACCCCGCGCACCGCGCGGCCGGTATTTCGGGCCAGGAAAAAGCCTACCTGGAGCGCGAAAACGTGATGAAGTACCAGGAAGGCGTGGTGTGGGGCAGCATGATGGGCGCTTTTGGCGGCTGCTTTGCGGTGCGGCGGGCCTGCTACCACCCGGCCCCGGCCGCGTTTCTGGTCGACGACTTTTTTATCACCATGGCCGTGCTGCGCGACGGCTACCAAGCCATTAACGAGCTGGCCGCCGTGTGCTATGAGGACGTGTCGGACCACCTGCCGGAAGAGTTCCGGCGCAAGGCGCGCATCTCGGCCGGCAACTTCCAGAACCTGAAGGCGTTTCGGGCGCTGCTGTGGCCGCCGTGGCGCGGGGTGGCGTTTGCGTGGTGGTCGCACAAGGTGCTGCGCTGGTGCACGCCGCAGCTGCTGTTGGTGCTGCTGGCGGCCACGGTGGCACTGGTGGCGGGCGGGGCGGGCTGGTTTTTTCAGCTGGCCCTGGCCGGGCAGTTGGCGTTGCCGCTGGTGGTGGTGCTGGACGAGGCCCTGCGCCGGGCGGGCCGGCATTCGCGGGGGCTGCGCTTTGTCACGCACTTCTACGGCATGAATGCCGCCCTGCTGGTGGGCTACTGGCGTTACCTGCGCGGCATCAAAACCACCGTGTGGCAGCCCACGCAACGCAACCAGCAGGGCTGAGGCCCCGCGGCACCGGCCACCCCGCACGGCGGGGCTAACTTTGCGCCGGCCTCTGTTGTTATGGCCCGAAATACCCACCCCCCATGCTTGATACCATCGAATCCGCCATCGCCGACATCCGGGCCGGCAAGGTTGTCATCGTCGTTGATGACGAGGACCGCGAAAACGAGGGCGACTTTATCTGCGCCGCGCGCTCGGCCACGCCCGAAGTCATCAATTTTATGGCCACCCACGGCCGGGGCCTAGTCTGCGCCTCCCTGCCCGAGCAGCGCTGCGAAGAGCTGGGCCTCGACCTGATGGTGGGCCACAACACGGCCTTGCACGCCACGCCCTTCACGATATCCGTCGATTTGCTGAAGAACGGCGTGACCACCGGCATCTCGGCCTCCGACCGCAGCAAGACCATCTTGGCCCTCATCGACCCCGCCACCAAGCCTGAGGAGCTTGGCAAGCCTGGCCACATTTTCCCCCTCAAAGCCCGTAAGGAAGGCGTCCTGCGCCGTGCCGGGCACACCGAAGCCGCTGTGGATTTGGCCCGTCTGGCTGGCTTCGAGCCGGCCGGGGTGCTGGTCGAAATCTTGAAGGAAGACGGCGAGATGGCCCGCCTGCCCGACCTTGAAATCGTGGCCAAAAAATGGGATTTGAAGCTGGTGTCGGTGCAGGACCTCATCAAGTACCGCCTCGCCACCGAGAGCCTGATTACCCGTGAAATATCGGTTCAACTGCCCACCGAAGACGGCGATTTTGACCTTTACGCCTACACCCAAAATTCGAACGGGGCCAAGCACTTGGCCCTGGTGAAAGGCGACATCAGCGGCCCCGAGCCGGTGCTGGTGCGGGTGCACAGCTCCTGCGTAACCGGCGATATTTTTGGTTCCTGCCGCTGCGACTGCGGCCCGCAACTGCGCCAGGCCATGCGCCAGATTGAGCGCGAAGGCCGTGGCGTTATCGTGTACATGAACCAGGAAGGCCGGGGTATCGGCTTGCTTAATAAGCTGAAAGCCTACAAGTTGCAAGAGCAAGGGCGCGACACAGTAGAGGCCAACGAAGACCTCGGCTTTCTGGGCGACGAGCGCGACTATGGCGTGGGCGCGTCCATCCTTCGCGACCTGGGCATCACGGAAATGCGCCTGCTCACCAACAATCCGAAAAAGCGCACCGGTCTCATCGGCTACGGCCTCGAAATCGTGGAAACGCTGCCCATCGAAATTCACTCCAACCCGCACAACGAGGCCTACCTCACCACCAAGCGCGACAAAATGGGCCACGAAATCATGCGCTCCGTGCCCAGCGATGCCCCGGAAGCGGCGTAACGTCGTTTTAAAGCACGTATTGGCTTATTCCTTGCGTTGAGCGTTCGGCCGCCACGGCCGCTTAACCTTAGTACATTAGTCCGGTTGAAGGCACCCGCTGCACGTGTTATTGTGCGGCGGGTGCTTTTTTATTACGGCTTGGTTCGGCCCCTGTTGTGAACTGCCCTGCTATGAAAATGCGGCTTGATGTGTTCGTAAGTATACTCTGCTATTTTTAGGGCAAGACGTTTGCATTATGAAAATGTAGTTGCCAGCTGCTGGCGCAGCATGGTCAGGACCGACTGGGCGGCATACTCCACGTTCAGGGCCCGGCCGCGGTCGAGTACGTACTCCCGGCTGATGGTCTGGGTGCCGTCGGCATAGGCGAAGCATACGGTGCCTACTTTCTTGGTGGCGGTGGCCCCGGTGGGGCCGGCAATGCCACTGGTGGCCACGGCTACGTCCACGCCCAGGCGGCGGCGGGCCCCCTCAGCCATTTCGCGGACGGTAGCCTCGCTCACGGCCCCAAACTCGGTCAGCGTTTCGGTTTTTACGCCTAATTCTTCCTGCTTAATGTCGTTGTGGTAGGCCACAATGCCGCCCCGGAAGTAGGCCGAGCTGCCCGAAACGCTGGTGAGGCGTTGCGCCACTAGGCCGCCGGTGCAGCTCTCAGCCGTGCCGATGGTGAGGTTTTTGGCCAGCAATAATTTGCCGATGGCGGCTTCGAGGGGGATTTCTTCTTCGGCAAAAATGTACTCGCCGATGCGTGCGCGCAGGACGGGCAGCAGGGCCAGCATGCGGCCGCGCAGGTCGGGCTGGCCATCGGCGGTGCCCGTCAGGCGCAGGCGCACGGCCCCAAAGCTGGGGAGGTAGGCCAGCTTGATGTTTTTGGGCAGGGCGTCTTCCCAATCGCTAATTTTTTGGGCCAGGAAGGATTCGCCGAGCCCGGCGGTCATTACCACCACGTGCTCGATGGGCGCAATCTGAAACTGGGCTTGCAGGCGCGGCAACACGTGGTCCGTCATCAGGCGCTTCATTTCGAACGGCACGCCGGGCATGCTCACGAAAATGGTGCCCTGGTCCGAAAACCACATGCCGGGCGCGGTGCCCACGGCGTTGTGCAGCACTTCGCAGTTAGCGGGCACCAGGGCCTGCTGACGGTTCACGTCCAGCATGGGCCGGTCGAAACGCTTGAAAATATTTTCGACGTGGTGCAGGGTGGGCTCGTGCATCACCAGCTCGGCACCGAAGTAGCGGGCCAGCACGTGCTTGGTCAGGTCGTCCTTCGTTGGCCCCAGGCCGCCGGTGATGAGCACCACCTGCGCCCGCTGCCGGGCTTGGTCCAGGGCGGCCACAATCTCATCGGCCCGGTCCGAAACCGACGAAATCTGCCGCACCCGCAGGCCGATTTTGCCCAATTCCTGGCCCATAAAGGCCGAATTGGTGTCAATTACCTGCCCGTAAAGCAGCTCGTCGCCAATGGTCATGATTTCGACATCGGGCGGGGCAGTGGGCAGAATATTGTCAGAATCGGGGATGGCAAGAGGCTCAGACGAAGGCATGGGTTCAATGAAAAAATAGGTTTGGCCGCAAAATTGTCTTCAATTTGCACAAGCGGCGGTCCAAGGACAGCCACAGGGGCCATCCGGTTTTCCCGCCGCAGCTGTTTATTCCATGTTTACTCGCATTGCCAGTGCCCTGCTGGTAGCCGGCCTTCTGGCCTCCACGGCTCCGGTAGCCCTCGCCCAGACTACGGCCGCCAAAAAAGCCGCTGCCGCTAAAAAAGCTGCCGCTGCCAAAACCGCCGCGGCCAAGGCCGCCGCCGCCAAAACCGCTGCCGCCAAAGCGGCCGCTGCCAAAGCTGTCGTAACGCCCGCGGCACCGGCCGCGCCCCTCACCGAAGCCCAGGCCAGCGCGGGCGTAAAAGAGGCCCTCAACAAAGGAATTACGAAGGCCGTGGAGTTTGCTTCGGAACCCGATGGTTTCAACCTCAACGACGACATTCACATCCCGGTACCGCCCGACCTGGACATCGTGAAGTCGACGGTGGGCCGCTTGCCGGGCATGACCACGGTGTTCACCCAGCTTGAAACCCAGCTCAACCGCGCCGCCGAAGCCGCAGCCCCCAAAGCCAAAGACATTTTCCTGAATGCCCTGGCCAACATCAGCATCACGGATGCGCTGACGTTGGTAACCAGCGGTTCGACCGATGCCGCCACCCAGTTCCTGCGCAAGTCGACTCAAACGCAGCTTGTATCGGCTTTCCATCCTGATATCGAAGCCGCCATCGACCAGGTGGGGGCCGGCCGGGCCTACGCCACCGTTACCGACAAATACAACAAAATCCCGCTCATGACGCCCGTCAATCTCAGCCTGGCCGATTACACCACCCAAAAAGCCGTGGATGGCCTATTTATCCTGCTGGCGAAGGAAGAGGCCAAGATTCGTAAGAATCCCGCCGCCCGGACCAGCGACATCCTCAAAACGGTGTTCGGCCGGTAGATTTTTTTGGTGGTCAGTATTGGGTAGTCAGTGGCCAGCCAACAAAGAGGCCCCGCTTGGAATTTCCAGGCGGGGCCTCTTCATGGTATTATTTCAGCCGATAATCTTCGTCATTCTGAATACCGACTACCAGAAAAAATCTAGTAATCGTCGCTGTCCAAGCTGCTGCCGCGGCGGCTGCCCCGGCCACTGCTGTACCCTTCGTCGTCCTCCTCTTCGTCATCAGCAAAATCGTCGTCATCGTCGAGGCTCGTGAAGCCGCCGCGGTCGGAGTTTTCGGCGCGCTCAGCTTCCACAAATTCTTCCTCGGTCATGTTGGCCAGGTCCAGGGCCTCGTCGTGCGAGGAGCCCGTGTCGGTCCACATCAGATAGTCGGCGTATTTGGCCGAGAGGCGGTCTTCGGAATTGCCAATGGCGGCCGCGCCTCCCTTGGCAGCGTAGGTATCCAGGTTGTCGTCGTCGTCGAGCAGGTCGTCGTCCAGGTCTTCGTGGTCTATCATGGCCGGGGCGGTAAATAGTTGAGGTGAGAAGTAGCGCTCAAGCGCGCCGCGAAGATACGGAGCGGGCGGATTTTCGGTTGAATGACGGCGACGGTTTGCGAAGAGGAAATGATGGTAATGCGCTTATAAATAAACTTTTTGTGGCTCGTAGCCAGCTTATTTAAAATTGGCAAGCCGGTATTTGATGATGGATGCCCGGCCCGAAGCGAGGCCAAAAAGTCGTGTATTTTGTTGCTGAGCGGTCGTGAAATACTGGTCGAGCGGAATGGCTTTATCGCCGTACTGCTCATATTCCTGCTGGTCGTAGAGCTGCACCAGGCAGCGGCGACCCACAAAAGTGGCCGGAATCGGGTTGGTAAAGACTTTGTCTGATACGCCGGCGGCCAGCCATGCCGGCCGGCCCTGCACCAGCATTTCAGGAGGATGAGTGACCTCCATATCGACGTAGCCCCGCCGCTCACCAATGGTAGCGGGCAGGCCATCGCGGCCAACCAGCGCTAGCGGTCGGGTAGCTGGCGGGCCTTGCGCGGAGCAGTAGGCCTGTGTCTGGTCGATGGTGAACGGGTCGAGGTGGCCAAGCTCACGCAGGTACGTGGCCAGGCGTTTCACGCCGCCGCGCTCTTTTTCCAGCACGTGGTCATAGCCTACTAGCGCCACAATTTTGGCTTTCGGATTCTTGCGCAGCACGGCCAGCATATTCACGGCCTGCATCGAATCGCGGTAATTTGTGTCTTTTTTCCAGTCGCTAAACTCCTTATTCTGCGCTTCGGTAACCTCGTGGCTCCAGACGTGGAAACCGCTTTCGCAGGCTGCCCGCAAAAGTTTACCCATGTTGGGCTCGCAGGTGTAAAAGCCGGATGGAGCAATCGGAAATTTCCGCTCATTTATTACCGTGTCACTCGGAGAAAGGGCTTCAACGGCAAAAAACGTGTAACCTAGTGGGGCTAACTGCCGCAGCAGCTGGCGGCAATAGGCGCGGTGGGCCGGCTGGTTGTGCGCTTCGTTGATGAGCACTACCGACGTGGTCCGCGCCCTTTCCACCAATAGTGGCCCTACTTCAGCCAAGGCGTAGGACGTAGCCAAGGGGGAGGCCTGCACTGGCGTAAGCTTGCCTACGAACGAATTATACGTCTCCAGCACTTGGCTGTACATATCAGAATCGAACGATTGCTGGTTGGCGGCAGTCAAGCCGCGCAGCGGAGCTACGTAGTCGAGGTTGCCTTCGGGCGACAGCAAGAGTTTTCCAGCCAGCCGAAATGGGTTTTGTTGTGCGGTTTGGGCCGTCGCTGAGTTCGGGCTGCTCACACCTAGCAAGCTGGTTACGGCCGCTGCAATCCAATAACGCATATTCGCAAGCTGAGATGAGTTGGCGTAAACGTACGTTGCATCCCGCTATTTCTCCCGCCCTGTCTGGTAATCCGTCACCAGCAGCACTTCATCGCAAAACGCATACTCAGCCGGCACATTGGAGCTGAGCAGCAACGTGCGGCCGACGCGCGTGGCCTGCACATGCTCCTGGTACCAGGCCACCCCCGTGGCATCCAGGTTGGTGGTGGGCTCATCGAGCAGCAGGAGCGGGGCATTGGCATACAACGCCAGCGCGAGCTTGAGGCGCTGCTTCATGCCCGAAGAAAACTCACGAACCAGTTGCTGACGCGACTTTTCCAGGTACATCAGGCCGATGAGCTGGTCCAGCGAAACCCCTGGCCGCAGCGGCTTAAACTGGGTGTGAAACTGGAGCATCTCCAGCAGCGTCAGTTCTTCCAGCAGCTCCAGGTAGGGCGCGGCGTAGGCCAGGTGCTGGGGCACGTCCTCCACTGCCACGGCCTGGCCCCCCAGCGCATAGCCCAGCGTGCCTTCGGTAGGCAGAAGCTGACCCGAAACGGTGTTGAGGAGCGTGCTTTTACCGGCTCCGTTCGGACCGAGCACCGCCGTGGCACTGCCCGGCTGAAATGTGCGCGTCAGGCCCCGAAAAATCCAGTCGCGCTGAAAGCGCTTGCCCAGGCCGGTAGCGGTGATTTGCAAAGGTCGGTAGTTAATGATAAATGGTTAACGGTTAGTGATTAACGACCAATTGAAATTAACCATTAATCACTAACCGCTAACCATTAAAATCTATTCCGCTTCGCTGCCGTCGGGGCGGCCCCGTTTAGGGCCTTTGATGATTCCGCGCGTGGCCGCGCGGATGAAGCCCACGGCTATATCGCGTTCGGGCGAAACGGGCAGCTCAAGCTCAATTTGGGCCAGTGCATCGTTGTTATTCAGGCCACCCAAAAAGAGGGTGCGGTACAGCTGCTGCACGATATTAATGGCCTCTTCGGAAAAACCCCGGCGGCGCAGGCCCACCGAGTTGGCCCCGGCGTAGGCCAGCGGCTCACGGCCGGCCTTCACGAACGGCGGCACGTCCTTGCGCACCAGCGACCCGCCCGAAATCATGGCGTGCGCCCCGATTTTAACAAACTGGTGCACGGCCGACGACCCGCCCACAATGGCGTAGTCACCAATTTCGACGTGGCCAGCCACTTGCACGGTATTGGCTAGGATGCAGTGGTGACCGATGATGCAGTCGTGGGCGATGTGCACATAGGCCATGAGCAGGCAGTGGCTGCCCACGCGGGTTTCGCCGCGGTCCACGGTGCCGCGGTTCACGGTCACGCACTCCCGAATCACGGTGTAGTCGCCAATAACGGCGGTGGTTTGTTCGCCGGCAAATTTCAAATCCTGGGGCACGGCCCCAATCACCGCGCCCGGAAACACCTGGCAGTTCTGCCCGATGCGGGCCCCGTTCATGATGGCCACGTTCGGTCCAATCCAAGTGCCCTCCCCGATTTCGACATCTGCCGCAATGGTCGTAAACGGTTCAACGGTTACGCCCGGCGCGAGGCGCGCATCAGGGTGAATATAGGCGAGGGGAGAAATCATTTTTTGAGCTGTTAGCTAGTAGCTGTTAGCTGCTAGCTTTTAGGGAAATCTACAGCAAGCAGCTAACAGCTAACAGCTACTAGCTAACAGCTGGTATTAAGCGTCTTTGCGGACGATGGCCGCGCTCATTTCGGCTTCGCACACCACCTTGCCGTTCACGAAGGCCTGGCCGCGCATCTTGGCAATGCCACGTTTGATGGGAGCCAAGAGTTGGCAATGGAAAATGATGGTATCACCGGGCAAAACTTTCTTGCGAAAACGGGCATTCTCGATGCCCAGGAAATACTGCCAGTAGTTGTCCGGGTCGGGCACGGTGTTCATCACCAGAATGCCCCCGGTTTGGGCCAGGGCTTCAATCTGGAGCACGCCGGGCATTATCGGATTGCCGGGGAAGTGGCCTTGGAAGAAGGGCTCGTTGATGGTCACGTTCTTCACGGCCGTTACCACCTGGTCGTCGAGATGAATGACTTTGTCAATCATCAGGAAGGGAAAGCGGTGGGGCAGCACTTGCATGATGCGGTTCACGTCCATTACCGGCTCGCGGGTGGGGTCGTAGAGGGGCACGGGGTTGCTCCGCGACTCCAGCATCTTCTTCTTAATCTTTTTGGCAAACGCCACGTTGGCCGCGTGGCCGGGCCGGGCAGCCAAAATCTGGCCTTTTAGCGGCCGGCCTACCAGGGCGAGGTCGCCCACGAGGTCGAGCAACTTGTGGCGGGCGGGCTCGTTTTTGTGGCGCAGGTCCACGTTGTTGAGAATGCCTTCTTTTTTGACTGACACGCGGGGCTTGCCCAGCATTTTGGCCAGGTCCGTAAGCTCGTCGTCGCTCACCACGCGGTCCACCACCACGATGGCGTTGCTCAAATCACCGCCCCGGATGAGGTTGTTTTTGTAGAGCATTTCCAGCTCGTGCAAAAAGCAAAACGTGCGCGAAGAAGCAATCTCATCGCTGAACTTGCCAATGTCGTCCAGCGTGGCGTGCTGCGAGCCCAGCACCGGGGAGTTGTAGTCCACCATCACCGTGAGGCGGTAGTCGGGCAGGGGCAGGGCCGCAATTTCGACGCCGCGGGCATTGTCCACGTACCGAATGCTTTCCGGAATTTCGTAGTAATTGCGCAGCGCGTTCTGCTCCTCTAGGCCCACCGTTTCCAGGGCTTTGATGAACTCGGCCGAAGAACCGTCCATGATGGGCGGCTCGGGGCCGGACAGCTGAATGAGCACGTTGTCGAGCTGCATGCCCACCAAGGCGGCCAGGGTGTGCTCCACGGTGTTGACGCGGGCCCCGTTCTGCTCGATGGTGGTGCCGCGGCTCAGGTCCACCACGTTGTCCACGTCGGCATCGACAATGGGCTGGCCGGGCAAATCCACCCGTTGGAACTTGTAGCCGTGGCCCACCGGGGCGGGGCAAAACGTCATGGTGGCTTCCACGCCGGTGTGCAGTCCGATGCCGCGCACCGTCACGGGTGCCTGAATGGTGTGTTGCTTGTCGTTCATTTAATTAGCTGTTAGCCATTAGCTTTTAGCTGTTAGCTTCACAATGACCAGTAGAGATGCTAACAGCTAAAAGCTAATGGCTAACAGCTCAACTGGCTGCAAAGCTAGGGCTTTTCTGTGGTGTTTTGGGCCTTCTCCAGCGTAGCTACGCGCTGCTCCAGCTCGGGCAGGCGGCGGAATACGATTTGGGCGCGCTGGTTTTGCTTGAAGTCGAAGGCGGTGGAGCCCTGGAGGAAGGTGCCCTCCTGCTTCACGTTCTTGCCAATGCCCGACTGGGCCGCGACGGTGGTTTTATTGGCCAGCGTGACGTGGCCGGCCATGCCCACCTGGCCGGCCAGCACGCACTGGTCGCCGATTTTGGCCGAGCCCGCGATGCCCGTTTGGGCCGCAACAACGGTGTTTTGGCCAATTTCGACGTTGTGGGCCAGCTGCACGAGGTTGTCTATTTTGCTGCCCCGCCCGATGCGGGTGGAACCCAGGGTGGCGCAGTCCACGGTGGCGTTGGCCCCAATGCTCACGTAGTCTTCGAGCACCACGTTGCCGATTTGCGGAATGGCCTTATAAGTGCCATCCGGCTGCGGGGCGAAGCCGAAGCCATCGGAGCCCACCACCGCTCCGGCTTTAATGACGCAAAACTGACCAATAACGGTATCCGAATACACCTTGGCCCCGGCGTGGATGATGCTGCCCGCACCAATCGTGACCCGGTCGCCAATGTAGGCGTGGGGGAACACCAGCACGTTTTCGCCCAGCCGGCACTGCTCGCCAATGTAGGAAAATGCGCCCCGGTAGTGGCCCGCCCCGATTTCGGAGGTTTCGCCGAGGTAGGAAGGTTGCTCCACGCCGCGCTTGCCCGTGCGGGTGGCCTGGGCATAAAACTCCAGCAGCTGGCTAAAGGCGGTGTAGGGGTTTTCGACCCGAATGAGCGCGGGCGTAATGGCTTGTTTCAGCTCCTGGGCCTGGCCCACGATGACGGCCGAGGCGGCGGTTTCGTAGAGAAACGGTTCGTATTTGGCGTTCGAAAGGAAGGTGAGCGAGCCGGCCTGGGCTTCTTCAATCTTGGCCAGGCTGGAAATGCGCAGGGTGGCATCGCCCTCCACGGTGCCGCCGAGGACTTCGGCAATTTGCTGAACGGTAAATTCCATAAGGGCGAAATTAGTGCCTGGTGCTTAGTGCTTGGTGCTTGGCATTCGGTTAAAACTTGCCCTAACCCGATGGATTGTTGAAACCCAAGCACCAAGCACCGGGCACTAGGCACCAAATTCTACACAATCTCCTTTGGGTAGCAGATGTAGAACTTCTCTACGCGCTGGCTCAAGGCCCGAATGTTGGGCAGGTCGGAGGCTTCCATCACGTTCACCACGTCGCCCTTTTTGGTCAGGATTTCGATGGGCTCCTGGCTTTCGGCATTGTAAGCGCTGTTGCTGAGGCGGCCGGGTATCATGAGCAGCTCGGCTTCGTGCATGGGCAGGTTGAACTTCTCGGCGATGAGCTCCTGGATGCCGAGGCGGAATTCTTCGTCGAAGGGCTCGGGGGCCAACACGATTTTGAGCAGGTTGCGGTGCAGGATGCTTTTGGCCAGGTAGCTAAGTACCACGTCGCGGTGGCTGGCCCAAGCCTTGATGGCCGACCAGATGTCGTAATCATCGAGCTCCACGAAATGACTCAGGATTTTCTCATCCTTCTCAAACTCTTCCAGGCTCACGGCGCGGCCCAGGAAATAGCCCAGGCAGCTATTGGCCGGCACTTCCACGCCCTGACGGGCCAGGTCGCGGGCGCGCTGCACGGTACGAATGACCATTTGCTCGGCCGACGTCACGGTTTTGTGCAGGTATACCTGCCAGTACATCAGCCGGCGGCTAACCAGAAAATTTTCGACCGAGTACACGGCTTTTTCTTCGAGCACCAGCCGCTCATCGTGCACGCGCAGCATTTTGATGAGGCGGTCGGCCCCGGGCCGGCCTTCTTCCACGCCGGTGTAGAAGGAGTCGCGGTTGAGGTAGTCGAGCCGGTCCATGTCGAGCTGGCTGCTCACGAGCTGGTGGAAAAACGGCCGGTTGTAGGTGCCCTTAAACATCTCAATGGCCAAATCGAGCTTGCCGTGAAATTCCTTGTTCAGACGCTCCATTAAAAAAAGCGACAGCTGCTCGTGCGGAACGTCCTGAAAAATAGCGGTTTCCAAGGCGTGGGAGAGTGGGCCGTGGCCCACGTCGTGCAGCAGGATGGCCGCCAGTGCCGCCTCGCCCTCCACGGCGGAAATCTTCACGCCCTTGTCCTTGAGCGTGCGCAGAGCCAACGACATGAGGTGCATGGCCCCCAGCGCGTGATGAAAGCGCGTGTGCAGCGCCCCCGGATACACAAAACCCGTGAGGCCAAGCTGCTGAATGCGGCGCAGCCGCTGGAAATAGGGGTGTTCGATGAGGTCAAACAGGAACTCCGTCGGGATGGTGACGAAACCGTAAACGGGGTCGTTGAAGATTTTTTTCTTGTTCACAGCGCGTGAGGGCAGGGGAGTAGCAAAAACGTAACAGCGGGAAATACGGAGCAATTGGGCGAAATCAGGCAACATTTGCGGTGGCTGCCCGTCACTAACTGAACGCGAAGCTACGGCTGGCCGTTTGGGCAAGCTTAACCCTTCGTTGGGAAAGGCCGGCCGTGTAAATCCAGCCGCGCCCCTACACATCCATCCGGGACGTCTTACGTTAGCTTCATTAACCAAGACGCCAAAGTCCCCAAGACCTCAAGTCCTCACTATGCAACAAACCACCATCCTTTGGGCCGACGACGAAATCGACTTGCTCAAGCCGCACCTGCTGTTTCTCAAGGAGAAAGGGTACGATGTAACGCCCGTCAACAGCGGGGCCGATGCCATCGAGGAAATTCAGGAAAAGAGCTACGACCTCGTGTTTCTCGATGAAAACATGCCCGGCCTGACTGGCTTGCAGACGCTTACTGAAATCAAGGCCATTCGGCCCACCGTGCCCGTGGTAATGATTACCAAGAGCGAGGAAGAGCACATCATGGAATCAGCCATCGGGGCTAAAATCGCCGATTACCTGATTAAGCCGGTGAACCCGAGCCAGATTCTGCTGTCGGTGAAAAAGGTGCTCGACAACAAGCGCCTCGTGAGCGAAGCCACCAATTCGGGCTACCAGCGCGATTTCCGCCAGCTTGGCATGCAGCTTTCCGACCGCCTGTCGCCCGCTGAGTGGGCCGAGGTGTACAAAAAGCTGGTGTACTGGGAGCTCGAAATCAACGAAACCGAAGGCAAAAGCATGGCCGAAGTTTTCAACATGCAGAAGGATGAGGCCAACACCTATTTCGGCCGGTTCATCACCGAGAACTACGAGGATTGGGTGGACGGCAGCGACAAGGACGCGCCGCTCATGTCGCACCAGCTATTCAAGGAACGGGTATTCCCCACGCTGAAGGCCACCGGCGACACGCCCGTGTACTTCGTGCTGATTGACAACCTGCGCTACGACCAGTGGAAAGTACTGGAGCCCATCATCACCGAAATGTTTACGGTGGACAGCGAGGAAATGTATTACGCCATTTTGCCGACCACCACGGCGTATGCACGCAATGCCATCTTCTCGGGTATGATGCCGAGCGAAATTCAGAAGAAATATCCCAACCTGTGGGTGACTGACGACGACGACGAAGGCAAAAACCTGCATGAGGCCGAGTTCATGGAAATTAATTTCCAGAAGAATAACCAGAAGGTTAAGCACAGCTACCACAAGGTAACGAACCTGCAAGCTGGCAAGGACTTGCTGAGCAAAATGAGCAACCTGCACAATAATTACAAGTGCAACGTCATCGTCTATAATTTCGTGGACATGCTCTCGCACGCCCGCACCGACATGGCGATGATTCGGGAATTAGCGGCCGATGAATCGGCCTACCGCAGCATTACCCGCTCGTGGTTTCTGCATTCGCCGCTATATGAGATGATGCAGCAGATTGCCGATAAGAAAGGCAAGCTCATCATCACCACCGACCACGGTACCATTCGTTGTAAGCGCCCGTATAAGATTGTGGGCGACCGCAATACGAACACCAACCTGCGCTACAAGCACGGCAAAAACCTGGGCTTCGAAGACTCCCGCGACGTTTACGTGGTGCGCAAGCCGGAATCCATTTTTCTGCCGCGCGAGAACGTGAGCACTGCGTACGTATTTACGATTGGGGACTATTTCTTCGCGTATCCCAACAATTACAATTACTACGTGAACTACTACAAGGACACATTCCAGCACGGCGGTATTTCGCTGGAGGAATGCATCATTCCGTATGTGACGCTGACGGCGAAAGGGTAATTAAAATCGAGATTGTAAATGAAAAAGGCCGCCTCAGTTGAGGCGGCCTTTTTTTGTATTTGGCTGATGTAGCGGTTTTGCGTCAGGATGTTTCAGCGTAATCAAAACCACGCCATTGGTGGCTCTGCTGCCATAAATAGCAATTGCGGTATTTCCCTTTAGTATTTCAATTTTGTCGATGTCACCCGGATTAATCGATTTGAAATCCTGCTCGGAAATTGGTTTTCCATCGACAACATATAAAGGACCTTTGACAGCAAGAATCGCTCTTGCAGAAACTAGGCGTACGGCTTTGGTCTGTACCCTAACCGAATCTTTTGCTTGTGCCGCTACTGTACGCGGCTTAATTGATGAAGTCGAATCGGTGGATTGCGCATGTGCATTGCTGCAAAGGAATGCCGCGCCCAAACCCATCAGGGCAGTTAAAAAAGTGTTTTGCAAGAACATACCGAAAGGAAATAAAATGTGGAATGGCATCCAAATAAACTAATTTTATTTTGGATGCCATTTCACATTAGTTTACACAATTCGGGAAGCTGAATTTATTTCAGCTTGTCCAGCGCCGCCTTCAATCGCGGCAGTGACGCCGCGATTGACTCAACCGTTTCGGCTCCCACCGAGGCGCGGAACCACGGCTCCGACGCGGGCGAGCCGAAGGCCGAGAACGGCACCAGCGCCAGCTGGGCTTCGGCGATGAGGTAGGAGGTGAGTTCGGCGGTGGTGGTGAGCCTGGTGCCGTCGGGGGCGGTGCGGCCCAGCACGTCAATTTTGATGGTGAGGTAGATGGCGCCGGCGGGTGCCACGGCATCTACTGGGTAGCCCTGGGCTTTCAAGTCTTTCAACCCGTCGAAAAGCGCGGTCAGGGAAGCCTGCAGGCGGCTTTTCATGCCGTGCAGGAACTCATCGACGGCGGCCGTTTGGGGCAGGAACTTGCCGGTTGCCACTTGCTCGGCTTTGGGAGCCCAGGCCCCGACGTGGCCCAGGATGGCCTTCATCTTGTCGATGATAATGGCTGGACCGAAGCTGAAACCCACACGCACGCCGGTGGCGGCAAAGCACTTCGACGTGCCGTCGATGTAAATGACGTAGTTGCGCAGCTCGGGGCGCAGGCTCACGGGGTCGTAATGCTGGGTTTGGCCGAAGGTGAGGAGCCAGTAAATCTGGTCGTAGAGGATGTAAAGCGGCTTTTCATCGGAGCCCCGTCGCTTGTTTTCGGCAATCACCAGGTCGCAGATTTCTGCCAGGCCTTCCTTGGTGAAGACCGTGCCGGTGGGGTTCAGCGGTGAGCACAGGGCCAGCAGGGTGGCACCGGCTACGTGCGGGGCCAGGTCGGCGGCGGTGGGCATAAAGTCGTTTTCGGGCAGCGTGGGCACGGCGACGGGCGTGGCCCCTACGAGGTGGCAGTAGTGGTTATTGTTCCAGCTGGGCAGCGGGAAAATGGCGCGGTCGCCTTCGTCCAGTAGGGCGCGGTAGGTGGCGTAGATGAGCGGGCGCGAGCCACCGGCAATGAGGATGTCGTTGGCGGTATAGTCCAGGCCCTGGCGGGCTTTCAGGAACGCCGATACGCTGTCGCGCAGCTCACCCATGCCGGCGGCGGGCGGGTAGTTAGTCTGGCCGGCCTGGTAGGCTTCGATGATGCCGCTGGTGAGTCCGGCCGGAATCGGGAAAATCTTGGAGTCAAAATCACCGATGGTGAGGTTGCAGATATTCGCGCCCTGGCGCACCTGCTCGCTTACCTGGTTGCCAATTCGAATGATTTCGGAGCCGACAAGGCCGGCGGCCATCTTGGATACTTGCATTACGCTGCGCTTAATGAAGAATGAGGAATTACGAATGAAAAATGGTTGGCTGAATGGCCGCCGTTTTGGTTAACCCCGCCTGCCTGCTACTGTTTCCGGGGTGCTGCGAAGTGACGCAAATGATACGCAAAACTACTCCGCCACCCTATCAGTACGTACCAATTCCTCATTCTTCATTCTTCATTCCTAATTAAGCCGCAGGCGTCACTGTCCAGCGGCCCGGCGGAGCTCCTCCTCGGCTCCGGCGTTGCGCTTGCGGGCGGCGGCCACCTTGTTGCTCCCGAAGCGGTAGGTGAAGGCGGCCGTCACCACCCGCGAGTCCTGGTACGTGACGAAGGTTTCGCTGAAGTTATCATACGTAGAAGTGGTGGGAATGCGCGTGGTGTAGAAGATGTCGGCGGCGTTTAGCCGCACGGTGGCTTGCTTGTTCCAAATGCTTTTTTGCACGCCGGCGGCCACCTGCCCGCGCGGCTGGATTACTTCAAAACCGTATTTCTCCCGCGACTCGTAGATGCCGTTCAGGTCGGCCGACCAGCCGTGGGGCATCGTGAAGCTGCTGTTGGCAGTGAGGGTGTAAGCGGCTTGGCCGCGGTCAAGCTTGGTGTCAGCGAGGGTACCGATGAAACGGTTGTAATAAAAAACCCCGTTGGCGTAGAGCGTCCACCACTTGGCGAGTTCCAGCGGGGCGGTGAGGGTGAGGGCGTAGTAGTGTTGCGTGGTGAGGTTCACGGTGCGGTTCACCACGAGCCGTCCGCCGTCGGGGGAGGGCTGCGCCACGTTCACGAAGGGCTGGTCGGTTTGGGCGTAGGCCAGGGAGGTGCTGAATTTCTGGCGGTAAGTGTGCGTTAGCTCCGCGTTGTAGCTGGTTTGGGCCACCAGGTCGGGGTTGCCGGCGCGGTAAGAGGTGGCGTCGAGGTAGTTGCGCAGCGGATTCACCTGCACGTAGCTGGGCCGGTCGATGCGCCGGGCCACCGACAGGGCCAGACTGTGCCGCTCGCTCAGGGTGCGCTGCACCAAGGCACTGGGAAACAGCTGCACGTAGTGCCGCTCACGCGAATAATCGCCCACCACTTCGGCCAGGGTATTGGTTTGCTCTGCCCGTAAGCCGGCTTGGAAGGTGGTTTTGGGAGTAGCGCCGCGCACGCTGACGTAGGCCGCATTCACGTTTTCGCGGTAGTTGAAATTAGTAGAAATGACCGGGTTGAAGACGCCATCGTTCAGAAACGCCACGTTATTGTCCGACCGCACCTGCGTGGCTTTCAAGCCGGCTTCGAGGCGGGCGCGGTTGGGCAGGGGCTGGCTGTAATCCACCTTGGCGGCCCCAATGGCCAGGTTGCTGCGTTGGTCGCCGCTGAGCAGCGCATTGGGCTGGGCCGGCTCCTGAAAATAGGTGTTCAAAGCCAACAGGCGGGTCGTGCGGTAGCGGGCGTAGTCGGCATCGGCGGTGATGGTGGCGGCCGCGGCCGAATCGGCGAAGGCGTGGCGCAGGTTCAGGTTGGCCGCGCCGCTGGGCTGCCGCAGGGTTTGGTTGCCGGCCGAGGTGAACCGGATGGTGGGCTCGCCCATCGCGCCGAATAGCTGGGTCTCGTTGGCAATAACGTAGTCGGTTTGGCTAATCAGGGTGCTCGCACTCAGGCCCAGCAGCGTCCGGCGCGACAGGTTCA
>JBBQSQ010000026.1:0-30721 GCA_038213745.1 Cytophagales bacterium | reverse complement strand
GCCCCGGTGCGCCCATGGTACTGCCTTCACCGGTGGGAGAGTCGGTCGCCGCCAACCTTTTACTCAGGAAAATCCTCGTGGATGCTTTCACCAGCAACCATGAGGATTTTTGCTTTGTACGGTGCCCTTGGCTGCCCAACCGTTTATTAAGTTCTTTTCTGTGATAATCAGCGGGAAAGCCTGTAATTTTGAGGTGAATTATTAACCCTATTATCTGTGCAAGTTTCACCGGCACGTTATAGTCGTAGTATTGATTGGCTGATGGTGCTGCTTTATGTAGTATTGGTTGGGATAGGATGGGTTTGTATTTATGCGTCTAGCTATTCGCCTGATGCGCCGGCGAACCCATTAAGCAATATGAGCTTTGATAAGCTGATGGCCTTCAACTGGTTTAAGCAATTGTTGTGGATTGCGACAGCGGTGGTTCTTGTGATAGTGTTGCTAGTGGTGGATTATAAGGCTTACGATACGTTGGCTTATGCCTTGTATGGAGGGATGATTGTGTTGCTGCTGGTGACAATGTTTGTAGCGCGCCCTATTGCGGGCTCACGGTCGTGGCTGGAACTTGGGCCGGTGAGATTGCAGCCGGCGGAGTTTGCTAAGTTCACGACGGCACTAGCTGCTTCGAGATTTATGGCAAGTATTAATCTGAGGTATCAGAACTGGCGTGACCAATTGGTGTTGGCTGGAATTACATTATTGCCGCCTTTGCTGATTGTTGCTTCGAATGAATCTGGGCAGGCATTGGTATTTGGTGCGTTGCTGCTAGCGTATTTCCGCGAGGGGATGTCGCCTTTGATTTTGTTGCTATTGGCAGCTGCTGGAGTGATTTTGATACTGGCTCTAGTAGTGCCTAAAATGTGGCTTTTTATCGCCTTTACGATAATTCTGATAGGCGTTTTAGGGACGAACAGGCGGGTGTTGCGGCATCATATGCCGCTGGCGGTGGGGGTGTGGCTGGCGGTGATGGGGATGGTAATCGGGGTGGACTTCTTTTACAACAAGGTGCTTCAGCCACACCAGCGGCAGCGCATTGAGGTACTGCTTAATCCTTCGTCGGACCCGCTGGGCAAAGGTTGGAATGTGACGCAGAGTAAAATTGCTATCGGGTCGGGGGGATTGGTTGGGAAAGGTTTTTTGCAGGGGACACAGACGAAATTTGATTTTGTACCGGAGCAGAGTACTGATTTTATCTTCTGTACAGTAGGTGAGGAATTTGGCTGGTTGGGTAGCTTAGCGGTAATTGCGCTCTATCTCACATTGCTATGGCGTATTATTTATGTGGCAGAGCGACAGAAATCAGTTTTTGGGCGAACATATGGTTACTGCGTCGCAAGCGTACTGTTCTTTCACATAACGGTGAACATGGGCATGACCATTGGGCTAGCGCCGGTAGTGGGTATTCCGCTGCCATTTTTTAGCTACGGCGGGTCTTCCTTGTGGTCGTTCACCATTTTGCTTTTTAGTCTGTTGGCACTGGATGCGTACCGCAAGCAGGATTTGGTGCGCTAATGATGGGCGGGCGGGTGCCGGGATGGGTGTGGGTGGTGCTGGTAGCAGCGCACGGGCTGGCGCTGGGCTGGTCCTTGCATAACGGTACCTGGAATTTTCCTGACACCGACCGGTACGTACAGGCGGCCGATAATTTGAGATTGCACGGAGAGCTTTATGCTCGGCCATGGATGGGGCATGCGCCGCGGGGGTATGCTCTGCAGGAGTTTACTATTCGGACGATGGGATATCCAATGGCTGTGCTGGGCTTGGGTGGGGAAACTGGGCGGCCAGCATTGCTGCTGCTAGTGCAAAACCTGCTGAGTCTGCTGAATATTGGGATGGTGCTGAACTGGTGGGCTAACCGGGTGCAGCTAACAACAGGATACTGGTTAGTGGCATTGCTGGGAGTGCTGCTGTTTCCAGCCCAACTTATTTATGCGAACGCCGTGATGAGTGAAATGCTGCTGCAAACAGTGGTAATGGCATCGGCGGTGGCGGGTTGGAAATTTATAAAGACAAGAAGAACGCGGTACTTTATGGTAGTGGTGGCGGGTGCAATCGCTGGCCTGCTGTTGAAACCGGTTTTTTATCCCTTGGCAGTAGCGCTGGCGGGAGTAGGAGTATTGGTAGCGTGGCCGCGTCGGCAGGTACTGCTAGCCCTACTGGGGTTTGTTCCGCTGGTAGTGGTGGGGCTCTACATGGAATGGAATGAGCAGCGGACGGGGTATTTTCACTTCTCAAGCATTGCCGAAATCAACCTGCTGCACTACAATGCGGCGGGCGTAGTGCGGCAAGCCGAGGGACCAGCCGCGGAGGAAAAATGGGTGGTGAGCGTGTTGCGAGAAGCTGACGCAAAACCTGATTTTGCGGCGCGGCAACGGGTGATTTGGGCGCGGGCGGAAACCATGCTGTGGGCGCATCCGGTGGTGTATGGGTGGCAGCATGCGCAGGGCATGGTAATCCTGTTGTTAGACCCCGGACGGTTTGATATCAGTCAGTTTTTGGGGGTGAAAACACCTGCGGGTGGAGGGATGCTGGCCAAGGTGCGGGCGGGCGGGCTGTTGCGGGCAGTGCGCAGCTTGCCACTGGGACTGTTGAGCGCACTTTGCCTTGTGCTAAGTGCTAATTTGGTGCGCCTAGTGCTGGCAGCGCGCGGTTTTTGGCGACTGGGTAATGATGAGCCTGCCTGGTGCCGTGGACGGTGGATAGCGGTGGGGCTTTTGCTCTATGTGGCTTTGCTGACGGGGCCCTTGGGAGCCGCCCGGTTCCTGGTACCTGTATGGCCGCTGTTGCTGGGGCTAGCCCTGGTGGGGTTTAAATGGCGTAAAACACCTGATGGGCTAAGTTCGAACCAAGCGACGCCAATGCGTGAAGACCAACGCCAGCGCTGAGCAGAAAACGGGAACTGCCAAGTACCCCATGCGGCCCAAGTCGCCGGAAAGGAGCATGTGAATGGCGACTACCGCGAGGAGACCAAGGTCGGCCCAGCCCAGTGATTCATGGAAAGTGGGGGTGATACTGCGGCGGCGGCTTTGCAGCCAGTACGCGGCCGGAACGAAAATGGTGAAGAGACCGAAGATGCTGAGTAATTCACCCAAGCCTTTGGGAGAGGCGGCCCGTCGTAGGGAATACGTGATGTTTTCGATGTGCTCAAAGGCATTGGACACCGCTTGCGTAGCAGAGGCACCAATTTGGGCATCAACAAAATAATGCACAACGAGAAGTGCCGTTACCCCGGCCGCTAAGGATAGCAGCTGTTTGGGCCAGGCCAGGGTAGGACGGCCAAACCACAGGAGCCAAGGCACCAGAAATACGAACGATTCTTTGGCCAGTGGGCCCAGTATAAGCGCGGCCACTAGTGCCCACTTGCCGGGCGGACCCCGCCGGACGGCATAGTAGCCCAACCCAAAAACGAGGAGGTAAAGGCTATCCGTGAGCGGCAGGCCGGCCGCGTATTCGGCCCAGCGGCTGGTGAGTACGGCCAGCATGGCCAGTGCGGCGGCGGCGGGCGCGGCCCCGGCCAGGCGGGCGGCATTGAACCAACAGGTGCCGGCGGCGGCCAGTAGCAAGCAGTTCACCAAGTAAAACGCGAAGCGCAGGGGCCACTGGCCGGCTGGGCGCTGAGGCCACACGCGGCCGTAGACCTTGGCAATGGGCGCAGCTACTATGGCGGCGGTGGCGGGCACCAGCACCCGGTACCGATGCGTGACGCGGACGCTATCGAACCGCCCCGCTGCCATGCGTAGGTAACTATGGGTATCGGGCGAGTGCGAGAAATCGAAGTGCACGTACATCGGGTAGGCCATATTGGCCAGCGCGGCCAGGGCCAGCAGCCATGGCAGCCCCCAGCGGCGCAGCCGAGGGCCAAAAACCGACCCCTGCGAAGGCGGCACGGTGCTAGGCAAACTTGCGTTCGATGAGCTTCAGAAGCTTGCTGACGTGCTCCTCCTTGCGGCTCCAGTCGTAGCGTTGGGAGAGGTCGCTGGTGACGTAGGCGCGGGCCTGGTCGGCGGTGGTCAGCGAGTCGAGGTGCTGAATGGCGGCGTGGTAATCCATGTTCTCGCCGCCAAATAGCTCGTTGATGAAGCTAAAGCGCTGGTTGATGGAAATGGCTTCGCGCAGGGTCTCAACTTTGGGACTGGTGCGCTCGGCCAATGAATTGGGAGCCGTGGCCCCGCGCAGTGTTTCAGCCAGGGCCGATGCAGCCGGTTGGTTGGCTTTTAGCTTCTCATGGAGCGGCACACCGCTTTGCTCGGTAGCGGATACCGGACGGACCTGCTCGACGGGCGCGGCGGGGGGCGCAAGGGGCGGGGCCAGCGGGGGCGCGGCGGGGGGCGCAACGAACGTTGGTGGCGCTACGGCTTTGGGTTCGGCAACTGGTTCGGGAATGGCCGGCACGGGCGCTGGTGCGGGGACAGCGGGCACAGCAGGGACCGAAACGGGGCCATCTTCCAGCAAATCAGCCGTGGTGAGGGGGAGGAGCGAGCTGAGTTCTTCCACGAGGCGCTGCATGGGCTGGTGGGCCTTGTAGTTAGCGGCATGGTACAGCTCGAAGCGGTGCGTTAGAAAATCGCCGCTAAAATCACTGCTGGCAGGCAGGCTATCGACGAATCCTTGGAAGAAAGCTTTGTCAACATCAATGTAACGCAGATTGTCGCGCAGGCTGGCCAAAGTGGGAGCCTCCGTATTGCCTAGCAGCAGGCGCTGAAAGCTGCCGGCGGGGTCGGCTACCAGGCTCAGGGTATCGGCGGCAGCTTGGGCCAATAGCGGCTCAAAAGCCGCGCGGCCCAGGCTGATGTGGCGCGACAGCACGCTCATAAATTGCGCGAGCGCCGCTTGCACCGGGGCCGCCTCAAAGTCAAAGTAAGGACTGCGTAGGCGGGTGGTTTCGGCCTGCCACTGGCCCAGCAATTGGCGAACAACCAGCAGGTTGAGCTGGCGGATGGAAGTAAACTTGAGGACCGCCGGGCCATCGAGCGCGGCGGTGGGCTGGGAGCCGAAATGCTGGTCGCACAGCCGGGTGGCCAGGCGGCGGCCGTACTGTGCACACTTGGCGAGGCTATATTTGTCGTTCATTGGTAAGGCCGGGTTTCAGTGGCCGAAGTTAGGCATAAATGGCCCTGTTGACGATTGAGAACTTGCCCGGCGCGGCCGTGAACGTACCTGCCGGCACTACCTTGCTCGCCGCGCTGCAAGCCGCGGGCCACGACTGGATGCACGCCTGCGGGGCCAAGGGCCGCTGCACCACCTGCCGCGTGCAGGTATGCGCCGGCCTCGAACACCTGGGCCCGCTCACGGCCGCCGAGCTGCGCTACCGGGCCGCTGGCCGCCTGCTGCCCACCGAACGGCTGACCTGCCAGGCCCAGCTGCCCTCCGGCAACGTGGTGGGCCGCGTGCCCGAGGCCACCCAGCTGCCGCACGTGCGGTACCGGTAGCGCGCAGCCCCGCCGATTTAATACCGGACGGTCTGGAAGCCGACGACTGGCAGACGGTCAGGAAGTTCGCTTGGGCGGGGCCGTAGCGTGGGCGAAAGCCGGTTTCGCGCTCGGCCGTTCGTTCCTAACTTTAGGTTTCGAAATCCCTCAAGCCCGCCTGTACTTTGTTTATTGAACCCCGCGTCGGCAATCGCCACAACGCCCCGCGCCGGGGCTGGATTGAAGTGGTGTGCGGCTCCATGTTCTCGGGCAAAACCGAAGAACTGATTCGCCGCCTCACCCGTGCCCGCATTGCGCGGCAGCACGTCGAAATCTTCAAGCCTGCTCTCGATACCCGCTACCACGCCGAAGATGTGGTGAGCCACAACGCCGCCCGCATCCGCTCGACGCCGGTGGCCGTTGCCTCCGAAATCCTGCTGCTGGCCGCGGGCTCCGACGTGGTGGGCATCGACGAAGGCCAGTTTTTCGATGACTCACTGGTCGACGTGTGCGCGCAACTGGCCAATAACGGCACCCGCGTTATCGTGGCCGGCCTTGATATGGACTACCTCGGCCGGCCGTTTGGGCCCATGCCGGCCCTCTTGGCCACGGCCGAATTTGTGACCAAAGTGCACGCCGTGTGCGTGTGCTGCGGCGAAATTGCCTCGTATTCGTACCGCATGGCAGCCAGCGCCAGCCAGGTCATGCTCGGCGAAACCGACTTGTACGAAGCGCGCTGCCGGCCGTGCTTTCTGGAAGGCATGCAGGCCAAGGCGGTAGCCCCGGCCGTGGATTCGGCCTCGGCGGCTGCGCACTAAATGGCTGTGCCCGGCGTTGGCAACAGCGGCCGGGCGGCGTTATTTTCCTTCACCTGAGTCTTTGCTGAGCATATGCCCCACTTCTTCCGTTGTTTGCTTGGGCTAACGAGCCTGTTGCTGTTGGTTGGGGCGGTGCAAGCCCAGAGTACGGTGGGTTATGGCGACTGGCAGCTGCACCTGCCCACCAACCGGCCCCTGCGCTTGGCCGACGCGGGCGACCGGGTGTACGTGGCCACGGAAAACGCCTTTTACTTTCTGGACAAGAAGCAGAACACCACCCAGGTACTCTCGCGGCGCGACGGCCTGAACGACGTGGGCGTAGTGGCCCTGGCCTACGACTCGGTGACCCGGCAAACGGTGCTGGCCTACCGGAATGGCAACATCGACATTCTGCGGCCCAATGGCAGCGTGCGCAACCTGAACGACGTGCTGCGCAAGTCCATTCAGGGCATCAAAAACATCAACCAGGTTTCCATCGGCGGCAGCAAGGCCTACGTCTCAACCAGTTTTGGCTTGTTGGTGGTGGACTTGCTGAAGCTGGAAATCAACGATACGTACGGCAACATCGGGCCCGGGGGCACGGTGGTGAACGTGTACGATGCCGCCGTGGCCAATGGCTTCCTAACCGTGGCTACATCGGCGGGCCTCTTGCGGGGGGCACTGACCAGTAATTTGTTGGACTACCGCAACTGGACGCAGTATTTGCCCGTGCCGGCCATGCCCGGTGCCTCCGGCCGGCCCGTTTATCGGTGGCTGGCGGCTTATGCCGGGCAGGTATTTGCGGCCATTGAGGGGGCCGGCTCGGGGGTGTTTAAGTTCGTGCCGGGCACCCCGGGCGTGTGGCAGTACGTGCCAAATACCTACACGCAGCAGTTCCGGGGCCTGCGCGCCAGCAGCATTGGGGTGCTCGCCATCGACGATGACTCCGGCGTCCGTCGCATTGGGGTTACGGGCGGGGCCACCACCGTGGTGCCGCCCGTGCCGAGCAGCTCGCCGCAGGATGCGGTGCGCGCGCGTGATGGCAGCTATTACCTGGCCAACTACACGCTCGGGCTGCAGCAAGTGCAGCCAGTAACGGGCAAAGTGCTGGAGTCGTTCGTGGCCAACGGTCCCGAAAGAAGCCTGGCCTTTGGGGTACTGGCTGACGCCCAGACCAATACCGTTGACATTTTTACCGGCGGCTACGAGGAGCGGTACAACCCTACCGGCCTGAGTTTCGGCTTTTACGAGTACACCAACGGGCAGTGGACCAATTTCACCCCGTTGGCTTACCCTCGCCTGACTGATTTCCCCAACCCGACCAGCCCCGTGCGCGGCACGCGCACGCCGGATGGCACGCTGTACGTGGCCAACTACGGCGGCGGGCTGCTGGAGTGGAAGGGCGTGGGCCAGTTCCGGCAGTTCCGGCAGGGCACGCCCGCGGGCAGCCCGCTGCTGGGCACCTTTGGCATCAGCAACCGGGTGGAAGTGACGGACGTGAAGGCCGACGCCGCGGGCAAGGTGTGGGTCGTGAACCGGCACTTGCAGCCCAATCGGTCGGGCCTCTTCGGGTTGGACCCGGCCACCGACACCTGGCAAACCATTCCGTGGGTGCCCGGCCTGGAAGTGCTGGAGCGCATCGTGCTGGACGACAATGGCTACATCTGGGCCTCGGTGTCGCGCAAGACGGACAACACCAGCGGGTCGCCCGGCATTTATGCCCTGGACCCGGCGGCCGTCAGTCCCAACGCGCCACGGTTCTACACCACTGCCACAGGCTTGCCCGACAACCAAATCTATGAACTGGCGAAGGACCGCCGGGGCTACATCTGGGCCGCCACCATCAAGGGTGTGGCCTACTTTGGCGACCCGGCCGGGCCCTTTGTTTCGACTACCGGGTTTACGCTGCCTTTGACACCGAACGACAAGGGTGAGTTATTTCCGACGCTGTTCAGCGAAGCCGTGCGCACGTTGGCCGTGGACGGCGGCGACCGCAAATGGTTCGGCACCGACAACGGCCTGTGGCTCTTCAACCCCGACGCCACCGAGGCGCTGCTGCACTTCACCACCGCCAATAGCCCACTGCCCTCCAACCGCATTGTGGACGTGAAAGTGAACGACAAAACCGGCGAAGTGTGGGTGGTTACCGATGCCGGCGTGGTCACCTACCGCGGCTCGGCCACCGTTACGGCGGGCGAACCCAAATGCACGGCCGTGTTCCCGAACCCCGTGCGGCCCGACTTCACCGGCACCGTGGGCATTACCGGGCTGGCCAACAATGCGGTAGTGAAAATTACCGATGTGGCCGGCCACCTGGTGTACGCCACCAAGGCCAACGGCGGGGCCGTAACCTGGAACCTGACCAACCCCGACGGCCAGCGCGTCCGCTCCGGCATTTACCTCGTGCTCTCCTCCGATGCCGACGGCAAAAACGGCTGCGTGAGCAAAGTGGCCGTATTGAGTAAATGACGGACGCTGCGCTTAATGAAGAATGAGGAATGAAGAATGAGAAGTTAGCCGCCCTCAAATGCTTCATTCCTCATTCTTCATTCTTCATTCAAAAAAGATGTTAATCAAAACCCGGGGCATCGTCCTCAGCTACCTAAAATACCGCGAAACCAGCATCATTGCGCGGGTCTACACCGAGCGGCTGGGCGTGCAGAACTACATTGTGAACGGCGTGCGCAAGGCCAAGCCGCCGGGGCGCATTGCCTTATTTCAACCCTTCACGTTGCTTGAGCTGGTCGCCTACGTGGCCCGGGGCAGCGGCGGCCTCACCCGGCTCTCGGAGTTCCGCTGCGCCGAGCCTCTGCAAACCCTGCCCTACGAAGTGCAGAAGAGCAGCGTCGTCCTGTTTCTATCCGAAGTGCTGGGCCGGGCGGTGCGCGAGGAAGAGCAGAACGAGCCGCTCTTTGAGTTCCTGCACGATTCCATTCTGGCCTTCGACCGGCAAACTGCGGGCTCGGAAAACTTCGCCCTCGTGTTCTTGCTGCAACTGGCTACCTACTTGGGCTTCGGCGTAAGCACGGCTGCCGAGCTGACCGACCAGGTCATCATGGCCGGCCACGCGGCCACCGCGAGGGGGGCTACCGGCCCGGCCACGCTGCGCCTGCGCGAATTTGAGGGCTACTTCGATGAGCTGTTGCGCAACCCCGCTACCAGCACCATTCCCAACGGCCGCGTGCGGCACGAATTGCTGAACGTGCTCATTCGCTACTATCAGCTGCACGTCGAGCAGCTGGGCGAAATACGTTCGCTGGATATTCTCTCGCAGGTACTGAATTAAGGCGATGTTCAGATGAGCATGACGTTCTGGTTGTTTACAGAATTAGCCTACTTAAAATCAACCAGTTCCACTTCAAAGCGCAGCACCGAATTGGCCGGAATATCGGCCCCCATGCTGCGCGGGCCGTACGCCAACGGCGAGGGAATGAGCAGAATGGCCTTGCTGCCTTTGGTGAGCACGGCCAGGACCTGGTCCCAGCCGGGAATGACCTGGCCCTGGCCCAAGGGGAAGGTGATGGGCGTGTTGCCGTGCTTGGCCGACGAATCGAATTCCTTGCCCGTGCTCATGATGGTGCCGCGGTACAGCACGCTTACGTTCTGGCCTTTTTTTGGCGGTAGGCCTTTGCCGGGCCGGGTTACGACGTAGTAGGTGCCGCCCGCCGTTTTTTTGGCGATGAGCTTATTCTTTTTCAAGTAGGCTTGAATCAGGGCCCCGTCTTTCGTGGTTTGGGCGGCGGCCAGGGCCTGGCCTTTGCGAATGCTCTCGGCTTGTTCCTTTTCCCGGCGGGCCGTCATCTCGGCCACCGTGAGCAGCTCGCGGGCGCTGGCCAGCACCACCAGGGCATTGCCGCTGCTGCGCAGAAAGGGCGGTACGGGCTGACGAAATGTTTTGGCAAACACCGTGTCGGCGGGGAAGCGGAAGATGGCGCTGTCGCCGGGCAGGAGCAGGCCCATGGCTTCTTCCAGGCTGCCGGACGCGGGTTGGGCGGGGAGGGGCACGGGCTGGGGCGTGGGCTGCATTTTGCGTGAGCTCATCAGCACCGAGTCGCGGCCCGTGCGGAACTCCAGGAACACGGTGAGCAGCTGCCCGGCCCGGCTGGCGTAGGGCGCGTCGGTAGGAGCCAGCGCGCGGGGCTGGTAGCTACCCGCCGCGTCTTTCCGGAAGAGGCGGTATTCCGTGCCCGAAGGCATGCGGGAGAAACTCGGCCCCGGGGCCTGGGCACGGGCGGGCTGCGCAAAAGCGAACAGCGCGCAGAGCGCGCCAAAAAGAAGTTTTTTCATCGGGAGAATGCTACCGTACGCTCAGTATTTGCAGCTCAAATACCAGCTCGGTGTTGGGAGGAATTAAGTAGCGGGTGTCGTCGTCGGGGTCGCGCAGGCCAGCGGCACCGTAGGCCAAGCCCGCGGGTACCCAAGCCCGTACGCGCGAGCCGGTGGGCAGCAAGAGCAGCAGCTCATCCCAGCCGGGAATTACTTCGCCGCGGCCCACCCGGAACCGGAGCGGCCCACCCGAGGCCACATTGGCATCGAAAACGTGGCCATCGGGCAGAAAGCCGGTGTAGCGCACCGCCACCCGGCTGCCCACCTGGGCCGTCGGCCCCGTGCCCCGCTCCCGAAAAACAAAGCGCACCCCGCTCCGCGTGAATTGCGGGGCGAGGTGCGCGGTGGTGGTATCGGAGCCCGTGGCGGGGGCGGTGGGCGTAGTGGGCACGGCCGGCTTAGCGCCCGGCTGGGCGTAGGCCGGGGCCGCAGCCAGCAGCAGCATGGGCACTAGCCAGCGGCGGGTAGCTCTACGCCAGTTTGCTGCTATCGGCCCCATATTCAAGCCTAGTAAACGTCCAGGACTTCAACGTCAAACAGCAGCGCCGAATCGGGTGGGATTCCAGTGCCTTGCTGAGGATTGGGACCATAGGCGAGGCGCGAGGGAATGAGCAGCAGCTTACGGTCGCCTTTACGCATCAGCAAAAGGCCTTCACTGAAGCCTTGGGTGGCCCCGCTACCGGCCGTGAACACGGCGCAGCCGCAGGTGGTGCGGTTGTCAGCGGAGTTATCGAAAATGGTGCCCGACGGGTAGCGCGGGTCGCCCAGCGAAGCCGGGTAGTTGTAGGAAGCCGGGTGCGCCCCGTTGCTCAGGAACCGGCCAATGTATTTCACGCGCACTTGCTTGCCCGTGGTAATAGGCGTGCCATTTCCTTCGGTAATGTTCACCACGTATAAGCCGGAATTGGTGCGAGTCGATTTATTGACCAGGTTATTCCGCTGCAAGTAGTGCTGAATAGTGTCCTCGTCGATGACCCGCATCAGGTCCCCGTGCTCTCGAACTTGCCGCTGTAGCGTAGTTTCGGAATTGCAGCTCCACAGGGCCGGCAAGGCCAGCAGCAGGCCCACGGCCAGCGCCAGGAAACGCGAACGGAGCAAAGTATTTTTCATGGCGAAGAGGATAAAAAGAGTCCGGCCAACGGAAGCCCGGGCTGCCGCGCCGCGCCGCCCGTTGGCCGGAATCAGAAGTAATGAGTTGCTATTGAACGTTAACCAGCTCTACCTCAAAGCGCAGGGGCGAATCGGCGGGGATGTCGGCACCGGCCCCGCGGGTGCCGTAGGCCAACGACGATGGGATGAGCAGAATGGCTTTGCTGCCTTTGTTTAGCAGGGCAATGCCCTCGTCCCAGCCCGGAATCACCGCGCCCTGACCCAGGGGGAAGTCGATGGGCTTGCCGGCTTTGGCCGACGAGTCAAACTCTTTGCCGCTGAGCAGCGTGCCCAGGTAGTTCACGCTCACCGTCTGGCCGGACTTGGGGAGAGGGCCGGTGCCGGGCTTCAGCACCTGGTAGTAGATGCCGGAAGGCGTTTTTTGCACCGTCAGGTTGTTTTTCTTGATGTACTCCTGGAGCACGGCGTCATCCTTTTTCAGCTGGGCCACCACTTCGGGGGCGGCCATGGCCTTGGCCTGGGCCTCTTTCTGGGCCTGCACCTGCTTGGCGTACTCGGGCGAGGCCATGCGCTGCTTCATTTGGGCGGCCATGGCCCGCTTTTGCAGCTCGGGCTGGAGCGCCTGGGCTTCGGCCTGGGTGATGAGCTTGTCGGTGGTGGCCACGTACATCATCACCACGTTGCCGCCCCGGCGCAAAAAGGGCGGCACGGGCTGGCCCGATTTGGGCTTGATAAGGGAATCGACCTGGAAGCGGAACACGCCGCTGTCGCCGGGCTGGAGCATGGAGAGGGCCTCGTCGGGCGCACCTTTCACTTTAATTTCCTGCAGGGGCAAAGGCACGGGCAGGCCCACGTCGCGGCGGGTGTTCTGCAACACCGAGTCCTTGCCGGTGCGGTACTGCATGTAGCCCAGCAGGAACTTGCCCACCCGGTCCTTGTAAGTCGGGTCGCCGTCGGGGTTGATGGTACGCCGCTCGTAGCCTTTGCCGTCTTTTTTGAAAATCTTGTACTCGATGCCGGACTTGGTCTTGGCAAATTCACCACCGTCTTTGTTGCAAGCGGTGAGGGAAGCGAAGCTTAGCACGCCGGCCGCCAGGGCCAGCTGCCGCGCAGAGCGGGAGGAAAAACGCATGAAAATAAAAGAAGTGAAGAGTCAGATACGATTCAAAGTTACGCTACGGGCGGCGCTACGGCCGCAGGCACTCCGGTAAGCTGCTCCTTGTACTCGGGCAAGAGGCCCAGGAAGCGCTCCACGGTTGCATCGAGGGGCTGGTAGCTGATGCCGCCGGAGGCATTATGGTGCCCGCCGCCATCGAAATGCCGGCGCGAAAAGTCGCTCACGGAGAAGTTGCCCACCGAGCGGAAGGAGATTTTGACGGCCACGCCCCGGTCGATGAATACGGCCGCAAACACGATGCCCTCAATGCTGAGGGCGTAATTTACCAGGCCTTCGGTGTCGCCGGTTTTGCTCTGGTACTGGCGCAGCTCGTCCTGCGTGATGGCGATGTAGGCCGTGTTAAACTCGCGGTTCACCACCAGCTTGTCTTTCAGGATGAAGCCCAGGAAGCGCAGGCGGATTTCGGAGTGCGAGTCGTAGATGCGGCGGTGCACCGACGATAAATCGATATTTACTTTCAGCAGCTCGGCAATAATCAAGTGCACGTTGCGCGAGGTGCTGGGGTGGCGGAACGAGCCCGTGTCGGTCATGATGCCCGCGTACAGCGCTTCGCCAATGCCCTTGGTGATGAGGTCCTGGCCGCCCAGGTCGCGGATGATTTCAAAAATCAGCTCGGCCGTGGCCGCCGCCGTGGGCACCGAGAAGGTGATGTCGGCAAAATCCTCCGGCTCCTGGTGGTGGTCGACGAGGACTTTGGTACCGCTGGCCTGGCGGATGTACTCGCCCAACTCGTTGATGCGGCCCAGGCAGCTAAAGTCGAGGCAGCAGATAACTTCGGCACGGGCAATGAGGTCGCGCACCTGGCGGTCGTTCTGGCGCTTGTCGTACACCACCACTTCGTCGTTGCCCTCCATCCAATTGAGGAAAGCCGGGTAATCGGACGGCGTTACTACCGTTACGTGGTGGCCTTTTTGCTTGAGGTACCCGGCCCAGGCCAGCGACGAGCCCAGGGCGTCGGCGTCGGGCTTGTGGTGGGTGGTGATGACAACCTGCTTGGGCTGGGCAAGCAGCGCTTGCAGGGCGGAAATGGAACTAGACATCGACAACGTGAATGGCCCGGAGCAATAAGGAAGGGCCGGTGGCTTACGAATAATTGGGGCGGCAAAAGTCGGAAGAAATCTTTTCTTAACAGCTGCTTACCCTCAGAAGGTTCGGTTAAAATTGGCGAACGGCCAGGGAAACCCGCCGAGTGAGAAAGCGAAAATTTCACCATCATTGCCTTTTCGTCCAGCGCTAGCAATGAGGCAATTTTCTTTTTTGGCGCGGCGGGCAGCGGCCCGCGGCGGGCCCGTAGCAGCATTGCTGGCGCTATTGCTGGGTCTGAGCGGGTGGTTCTACCACGATTCCATCGAGTTGTATCCGTCGTTCATCCACGCCTGGGCCCAGGCCGACTGGCTGGCCATCGCGCTAAAATTCAGGGCGCGGGGCTACGATTTTTTTCATCCGGCCACCTTCAATCTTCTCACCACCGACGGCGTGACGGGGGCCGGTTTCCCGGTGCCGGCCTACTTCGCCGCCTTGCTCATGGGCCTCACCGGCCACGACGCGCCGGGGCTGCTGCGGGGCGTTACGCTGGCGTTCGGGCTGGGTGGGGTGCTGGCTTTGTTTGAGCTGGTGCGCCGGGCCAGTGGCTCGGCCCTGAAAGGAGGCGTGGTGGCGCTGCTGGCCTTTTGCGGACCCATTTACGTGTATTACCAAGCCAATTTTCTGCCTTCGGTGCCCGCGTGGGCGGCGGCGATGGCGGGGTACTACTGGTTTTACCGGGCTTTGGGCGCTGAGCAAGTACCGCATTTGGCTCGTCGCTGGCTGGGGCTGGCGGTAGGGTGGCTGGCGTTGGCGGCGGCCATGCGCACGCCGTTTTTGCTGCCCTTGCTGTGCACGCTGGGCCACCTGTTGCTGCTGCGCCCGCGGCGCACGGCCGCGGCGCACGGCCGCGGCGGTGGGGTGGGGGTGGGTGGCGGGCTGCTACGGGGCGGCTTCCGCCTTTTTGGCCGCCAGTTTTCTTTACAACGAGTACCTGAGCCAGGCCTACCACGGCACTATGTTTCTGGCGCGGCTCCGGCCCTTTGGGTCGTGGGCGCAGGCCGTGCAGGCAACCTTGGTGGTGCGCGAGTACTGGCTTTGGAGCCTGCTCAGCAAGCCGCAGTGGCTGCTGGGGTTGCTGGCCTTTATTGCGCTTTTGGTGCAGCACGGGCGGCTACTGCTCCGCAACGAGTGGGTGCAGCACTGGCTGGCCCTGGTGGCCGGCGGGCTGGCCTATTATGGCCTGATGGGCCAGCAATTCGCCATTCACGACTATTACCTGCTCGATGCGTTCTACCTGCCGCTCGTCTTGGGGTTTGCCGGATGTGTAGCTGCCTGGAGGGCACCGACCGTCGCGTGGGCCCGGGCGTCCGCTATTGGTGCGGTGCTGGGGTTAAGCGGCGCGGCCGTGTGGCAAGCCCGCACCGAACAGCTCCGCCGGATATCGCCACCGTCCACCGACAAAAGCGTGCTCACCCGCGACAATTTTCTGCCCAGCGCGCATTGGCTCGATTCGCTGGGCGTGCCGCGTACGGCCACCGTGCTGGTGCTCGATGCCTATTCCTACAACCTGCCCCTGCTGCTGGCCCACCGCCAGGGGTGGACCTACCTGAAAAACGCGAATTCGCCCCAGAACCTAACCGCCGAAAACCTCCGCCAGGCCCTGGTGCTACCCGCCGATTACGTGCTCACCCAAAATGCTACCTACGCCTCTGCGGTGGTGGCCGTGTACCCGGCCATTACGGCGGCCTTGCAGCTGGTAGCATCCAACGGCCACCTGAGCCTGTGGCGCATTCGACCGGGGCGAGGGCGCTCAGCGGTACAGCCAGTGGCTTCGCAAGGGCTTCACCCATAGGCCTGTTCAGGAGCTAATACCGGTTGGGGTTGGGTGCTGGCTGCGGATTTGGTAGTTTTGTCCTTTCATTCTCTCATTCTTTAGTTGACACCCCTCCCAATGGCCACCAACCGCACATTCACGATGATTAAGCCCGACGCCGTCCAGGAAAACCACATTGGTGGTATCCTGGGCATGATTGAGGCCGGCGGCTTCCGCATCGTGGAGCTCCAAAAAATCAACCTCACCGCCGAGCGCGCGGGCCAGTTCTACGCCGTGCACGCCGAGCGCCCTTTCTACAACGACCTGGTGAAGTACATGTCGAGCGGGGCCATCGTGGCCGCCATACTCGAGAAAGACAACGCCGTAGCTGATTTCCGCACCCTGATTGGGGCCACCAACCCGGCCAACGCCGAGGACGGCACCATCCGGAAGAAGTACGCCAAGAGCATCGAAGCCAATGCCGTGCACGGTTCGGATTCGGACGAAAACGCTCAAATCGAAGGCGAATTCTTCTTCGGTACGAAGTAATCCGGGTCGATAAACTGCTGAAAAGCCCGTCCTGCAATGCGCAGGGCGGGCTTTTTCTTTGTACCAAAAGCAGACTATTTTTATACCAATCTTATGGTGCCGGGCTTATTTCAGCGGCTGAAACCGATGCGTTTGCCACTGCTTTCCAGTTCCGTGAACGTGTTGGGCTCGCGGTTGTAGAGTTCGGCCAGGGAGGTCGGTTCGGTAATCGGCTCGGTGTGGCCCAGGGTGGCGGCCAAAGCCTGCGCTTTTTCGGGCGCGAGGGGGCCAAAATGGTAGGCGGCAATGAGCCGGCCTTTGCGCAAAAGAGCCTTGTCGATGCGCGACAGCTCGGTGTTGAACGTGCAGATAATCTGGATGTGGAAACCGTCGGAAAGCAGGCCGTCGCTCAGGTTCAGTAGGTTGCTCACGGCGTTGCCCCCAGGGCCTTCGCGCTTGGTGAGCAGTTCCTCGGCATCCTCAATCAGGAGGATGGAATTGGTGTTGTCGTGCAATTGATTTATGAATTCCGGGTCGGCGATGCGGGCGGCCAGGTTGGGCGGAATGAAGAGCTTGGGCTTATCGGTGAGGCCGCAGAGGTGGCGGATGTAGCTGGTTTTGCCGTTGCCGGGCGGGCCGTAGAGGATGATGATGCCCTTTTCGTTGGGCTTTTGGAGGCGTTGCAGAATGACTTCGTGGGCGGGCAGCAGGTCGTCGTTGTAGTGCGTGGCGAGGTTCAGCTCGGGGATGGTGATGGGCAGCGGGCTGAACTCCATGTCGCCGGTAGTGAGGCGCAGCACCTGGATGCGCTTGTGCTCTACTTTGCCCGTTTCGAGGTGCGCCGTGAGTAGGGCGCGCAGCTCGGCCAGCAGGGCCGGGTCGGTCTGGGGCGAGTAGTACAGCTGCGCCGCCTGGTCGCCGTAGATGCCCCGGTCGTAGAACCACAGCAGGACGTGCGGGGCCAGCGTCAGGGCATAATATTGCAGCTCAGGCGTTTTGCCTACTTCCTCCACGTACACGGAATGCACCACGGTGGCGCGGTCCAGGTCGTGGGTTTCGGCCAGGGCATTCAGTACTAATTGCCGGGCCTCGGTGGAAGCCAGCTGGTAGATTTCGCGCCGGGGCAGTGTGCCAAATGTGGCGTAGAACCACGGCACGGGCTGAAAGCCCTGCTGGTTGTAGCTCAGCGAAAGGTTGGGGGCAGGCGGGGGAAGCGAAGGCGTCATGCCAGAAAATCAAGCTTGAAAATGCAATGGCAAATCTACCAGCCGGGTGGGTTGAACGCCCACGTACTAATCTCGCAGGCCGATTGGCTACGCCTGCTCGACGGAAAGCAGGGGGGCGGGGAAGGCCGTTGCCTCGGCGGCCTGCGGCGTGTGCTTGTGCTTGAAAATGATGACGAACAGCACGGCTATGGCCAGCGAATAGCCAGCAAACGTGAGCCAGATGCTGTGCCAGTCTTTCACCCCGCTGCCATCGGTGAAGTAGTGCTGGATGATGATGCCGCTCAGCGAGCTGCCCAGCACCGCCCCGAAGCCGTTGGTCATCATCATAAACAAGCCCTGGGCGCTGGCCCGAATGCTGGGCTGGGTCTGGGTTTCGACGAACAGGGAGCCCGAGATATTGAAGAAGTCGAAGGCCATGCCATACACGATGCACGAGAGGATAATCATCCAGAGGCCCTGGCCGGGGTTGCCGTAGGCGAACAGCCCGAAGCGCAGCACCCAGGCAATCATGCTGAAGAGCATCACCTGCTTGATGCCGAAGCGGCGCAGGAAGAACGGAATGGCCAGGATGAAGAGCGTTTCGGAAATCTGCGAAATCGACATGATGATGGCTGGGTACTTCACCGTCAGGGTGTTCTGGTAGTCCGGGTTCTTGTCGAAATCGTGCAGGAAGGTGTCGCCGTAGGCATTGGTGAGCTGGAGGGCGGCCCCCAGCAGCAGGGCGAAAATGAAGAAGGTGGCCATTTTGCGGTCGCGCAGCAGGGCAAATGATTTGAGGCCCAAGATTTCAACCAGGCTCTGGCTCGAAGAATTGGTCGACTGCGGCGGGCACTTGGGCAGCGTGAATGCGTACAGGCCCAACAGAATAGCGGCACTGGCGGCCACGTAGAATTGGTTGGGTGACTTCTCGAAGCCGAGCAGGCTGACGGTCCACAGCGCCACAATGAAGCCGATAGTGCCCCAGACCCGGATGGGCGGGTAGTCCTTCACCACGTCGAGCCCTTCGGTTTTCAGCACCGAAAACGACACGGCGATGGACAGCGACAGCGTGGGCATGTAGAAAACCATGTTCAGCAGCATCACCCAGAACATGGTGGTCGGGCTATCCACCAGCGGGATGCTGAGCAGCGTGATGCCGCCCAGAATGTGCAGGATGCCGTAGAGCTTCTCCGCGTTCACGTACTTATCGGCCACGATGCCCATGAGCGAGGGCATGAAGATGGAAGCAATGCCCATGGTCGAAAAAATAGCGCCAAACTGGGCACCAGACCATTGCTTCGTTTGAAACCAATAAGCGCCAATCGTTATCAGCCACGAGCCCCAAATGAAAAACTGGAGAAAACTCAGGATAGTAAGGCGCAGCTTCGTATTCATGCGGGAACAGGGCAAGAGGCGTAAAAAGACAAAAACAATGACGGCGCACCGGCCAGGATTATCAAAGATAAATAAAAAAGCCCCTGCGAAGCGCCCGGACTCGGGTCGCTTCGCAGGGGCTTTGGGGCCAGCCGCTGGGGGCGGTTACGCTTCGTAGGTGGGCGAGAACGAGCCGGCGGGCTGGCCGTCGGCCGTGGGGTAGTCGGTGTAGCCATCGGCGAAGCCGTTGGGGCCGGGCGCGTAGTAGGTGGCCTGGTCGCTCTCGGCCAGGGGCAGGCCTTTTTCGAGGCGCTCTACCAGGTCGGGGTTCGAGATGAAGGGGCGGCCGATGGCCACGAGGTCGGCGTTGCCATCCAGGGCGGCGTCAATCTGGTCCACGGTGGTGTAGCCGCCGCTCAGGATGAGGGTATTGGTGAATTTCTCGCGGATGATGGGCACGATTTCGGCCGGTACGGCGGGCGCGCCCATCGCCTGGTGGTCGACGAGGTGCAGGTACACGACGCCGATTTTCTGGAGCTCCTCGGCCAGGTAGGCGTAGGTTTCGTTAATCTCGGGGTAGTTCGGCATGTCGTTGAACACGCCCCAGGGCGAGAGGCGGATGCCGGTGCGCTCGGGGCCAATGGCCTCGGCCACGGCGCGGGTTACTTCGAGCACGAAGCGGGCGCGGTTCTGCACGCTGCCGCCGTACTCGTCGGTGCGCTGGTTGCTGGCCGGGTTCAGGAATTGCTCCAGCAGGTAGCCGTTGGCCCCGTGCAGCTCCACGCCGTCAAAACCGGCTTCGAGGGCCAGCTTGGCGCTCTGCACGTGCTCATCGCGCACGCGGGCCAGCTCGTCGGCGCGCAGGGCGCGGGGCGTGGGCTGGTCCTGCATCTGCTGCTGGTCGGTCCACATCTGGCCCTTGGCGGCCACGGCCGAAGGGGCTACGCCTTCGGCCCCTTCGGGCAGGTTGAGGGGGTGGAACACGCGGCCAACGTGCATCAATTGAATGAAGATGTGGCCGCCGTGGTGGTGTACCGTTTCCGTCACGCGCTGCCAGTTGGTCACTTGCTCCTGGTTGAACAGGCCGGGAATACGGGCGTAGCCCAGGCCATCGGCCGCGGGCGAGGTGCCTTCCGAAATGATGAGGCCGGCGGTAGCGCGCTGGCGGTAGTATTCGGCCATCAACTCGTTGGGTACGTTGCCCAGGGCGCGGCTGCGGGTCATGGGAGCCATCACGATGTGGTTGGCGAGGGTGAGCGGGCCGAGTTTGGCGGGCTCAAAGGCTTTATTGGACATGGTTAGAATCGAAAATTGCTGAAGGCGGTGCGCGAAGCCGGCCCAGGTGAATGAGACGCGCATGAAAAGCAGGTACGTACACGAATTGTTTTAGCTCCCGTGCGTTGCTATTTCAGGAAGGGCCTCGGCTACTGTTTCAGAAACGAGAAATGCCCGCTCCACAATGTGGAACGGGCATTTCTCGTCTCAAACTAACTTAATGCCAGCTAGCAAGCTAAGCGGGCGTCGCTTCCGCAAAGCGCTTGTTCACTTCGTCCCAGTTGATGAGGTTGAAGAAGGCGGCGATGTAGTCGGGGCGGCGGTTCTGGTATTTCAGGTAGTAGGCGTGCTCCCACACGTCGAGGCCAAGCACGGGCAGGCCTTTGCAGCCCGATTCGGGCATCAGCGGGTTGTCTTGATTGGGTGTGGAGCAGATTTGGACCGAGCCATCGGCCTGCTTGCACAGCCAGGCCCAGCCCGAGCCGAAGCGCGTGGTAGCGGCTTTGGTGAATTCCTCTTTGAATTTGTCGTAGCTGCCAAACGTGTGGTTGATGGCTTCGCTTACGGCTCCGGTGGGCTGGCCGCCGCCGCTGGGCGAGAGGATGGTCCAGAACATGGAGTGGTTGAAGTGGCCGCCGCCGTTGTTGCGCACGGCCACCGGGGCCTTGGCAATGTTGTGCAGAATCTCCTCAATGGACTGGTTTTCCATCTCGGTGCCGGCAACAGCGGCGTTCAGGTTCGTCACGTACGCCTGATGATGCTTGCTGTGATGAATTTCCATCGTCTGGGCATCAAACGTGGGTTCGAGCGCATCGTAGGCGTATGGAAGTTTAGGAAGTTCGAAAGCCATAACTAAAAAGGGTTTGGGTGGTGAAGAGTGTGCGAAATGAGCAACTTTCAAAACAGCCGAATGAAAGGCTGGTTCGGGGCGTGGCCCATTCAGTATCAAAAGTAGATTATTTTCGCTTTAAACTGAAGAATCGCTGCATAAGGGCGGCGCATTCTTCGGCCCGCACGCCGCCGCGCAGCTGCGTGCGCCGGTGCAGCAGCGCCCCATGCCGCCGAAACCCCACTTTTGGCTCATCGGCCCCGAACACTACGGCCTTCAATTGGGCCCAGTAGCTGGCCCCGGCGCACATCACGCAGGGCTCAATGGTAACGTAGAGGGTGCAGTCGGCCAGGTACTTGTTGCCCAGGTAGTTGGCGGCGGCCGTCAGGGCCAGCATTTCGGCGTGGGCCGTCACGTCGCGCAGGCGTTCGGTCTGGTTGTAGCCGCGACCGATAATCTGCTGCCCAAATACGACAACCGCCCCGATGGGAATCTCATCAGCGGCCAACGCTTTTTCGGCCTCGGCCAGCGCTTGCTGCATAAAATAGTCGTCCGTCATGGGCGTAAATGGTAAATGAGTAGCTGAGTAAGTGAGGAAATTAATGGGTGTGCTTACTTACTCAATCACTCACTTGCTCATTTACTTACTTCATCACAATAGCGCCCATTACGGCCTGTGCCGTGGGTTGCCATTGGGCCTGCTCGTTGGCCGGGGCTACGAAAGTGAACACATACAGCTGGTCCTTCACAATGGCATATTGCACCGTCTGGTACCGCTTGATGGGAGCCAATTGGCTGTTGCGCTGCGCATCCGACACGGTTGAGACGAACTCGAAATAAATAAAATCGCGCCCGTTCACGGTTCGGATGTCTTCTTTTAAAAAATCGACTTTGGTGTAAAGCCGCTGAATGCTGGACTTATAAATCTTAAGCAATACCGCGTAATCCATGCTTTCAAACGTCGTCGGGCGCACGGCCACGCTGTAATCCACGCGCCCGCTAGGGTTCGAATACACGGCCAGCGGCTTGCGCGGCGCCGGGTATTTCACCGCAATGCCGTCGTCGGGCAGCGGCGCAAAGCCAGCCGGCACCCCCACCGTGAGGCCGGTGCCAAGTTTGGTGGCCGTCAGTTTAGGTTGGGGGGCGAAGGCCGTGAGCGCGAAAAAGAGGAGCAGAAAGGCGGTGGTTTTCATAGCATTGGTAATTGAAGTGATGCAAAAGAACGTCATCCTACGCTTGCCGAAGCGTCTCTACCGCGCAAGTAATTGATTTACTCTCACGGTAGAGATGATTCGGCGAGCACAGCATGACGTTCTGGTAAGGCCTGTTCGTTCAAACTACCGTCGGGCGGTGGGGTATTTAATCCGGACCTTTTTCCAGTACACGTAGTTGCCGGTTTTGGCTTCTACCAGGTAGGTGCCGGCCGGAATTTTACCCAAGTCCACGGGCGCACCGGTGTTGTTGGCCGGGTCCAGCTCGGTCTGGTACACGACTTTATTTTTGTAGTCGGTCATCACCAGCGTGCCGGGCTTGGTGAACTGCTGCGTGAAGCTGAGCAGGATGCTGGTCGAATTCGGCTTGGGAAATACGTCGATGCCCGATAGCGTTTCGATGCGCTTAATGGGGCCATCGAGCGTCACCGCGCCGGCCGTGCCCTTGGATTTAATCTCGGTGCCCGAAACGTCGGACTTGCTTTTAGTCTTGATTTTGGTTTGGGCCTGCGCGGAGCCAGCAGCCAGCAGCGCGGCGGCCAAAGCCAAAGAGGGAAGGAATTTCATGAGAAGCTGAAGGGTTGAGGTAACAAAGGAACGCAGTTGCCAGCGGCCTTTGCATACTCCGTACCAAAGTTTGGGTTTCGCCCCGGCGGCCCAATGGCTACCTTCGCGGCAGATTCAGTTAACAGTTAGCAGTGAACAGTTAATAGGGCAAGCGTCGGATAGCCGATGGGTGAACCTTGGAAAGCGGCAGCTGCTAATTGTTAATTGTTCACTGCCAACTGTTAACTGCCAAATGCTACGTACCCACACCTGCGGCGAGCTCCGCCCCGAACACATCGGCCAAACCGTCACCCTTTGCGGCTGGGTGCAGCGCACCCGCGACAAGGGTGCCATCCTCTGGATTGACCTGCGCGACCGATACGGCCTCACCCAAATCACCCTCGAAGAAGGCGTGGAGGCCGAAGCCGTGCGCGAAACCGCCCGCCACCTCGGCCGCGAGTTCGTGCTGAGCGTGACCGGCAAAGTGACTGAACGCTACTCCAAAAACGACAAAATCCCGACCGGCGGCATCGAAATTCGCCCCGAGAAAATCGAGATTCTGAACCCCGCCAAGCTGCCGCCTTTCCTCATCGAAGACGACACCGACGGCGGCGACGACCTGCGGATGAAGTACCGCTACCTCGACCTGCGCCGCACTCCGGTGCGCAACAACCTCATGCTGCGCCACCGAATGGCCCAGGCCGTGCGCCGCTACCTCGATGGCCAGGACTTCATCGAAGTTGAAACGCCCGTCCTCATCAAGTCCACGCCCGAAGGCGCCCGCGATTTCGTGGTGCCCTCCCGCATGAACCCCGGCGAGTTCTACGCCCTGCCGCAGTCGCCCCAAACGTTCAAGCAGCTGCTCATGGTGTCGGGCTTCGACCGCTACTTCCAGATTGTGAAGTGCTTCCGCGACGAAGACCTGCGCGCCGACCGCCAGCCCGAATTCACGCAGATTGACTGCGAAATGGCCTTCGTGACGCAGGAAGACATCCTCGACATGTTCGAAGGCCTGGTGCGCTACCTGTTCAAGGAAATCAAAAGCCTCGATTTCCCCACCGTGCCCCGTATGACCTACGCCGACGCCATGCGCGACTACGGCAACGACAAGCCCGACACCCGCTTCGAGATGAAGTTCGCCGACCTCACCGAAACGGTAAAAGGCCAGGGCTTCCCCGTGTTCGACAGCGCCGAGTTGGTGCTGGGCATCAACGCCGCCACTTGCGCCGCCTACACCCGCAAGCAAATCGACGAGCTGACCGAGTGGGTGAAGCGCCCGCAAATCGGGGCTACCGGCCTCATCTACGCCCGCGTGGAGGCCGACGGCCAGGTGAAATCCTCGGTCGATAAGTTCTACTCGCAGGACGAGTTGCAGAAGTGGAGCGCCGCCTTCGGGGCCAACCCCGGCGACCTCATCCTGCTGCTGGCCGGCCCCGAAGCCAAAACCCGCAAAGCCATGAGCGAACTGCGCCTCGAAATGGGCCGCCGCCTCGGCCTGCGCGACCCCAACGCGTTCTCGCCGCTGTGGGTGATTGACTTCCCGCTGCTCGAATTCAGCGAGGAGGAAAACCGCCACTTCGCCATGCACCACCCCTTCACCTCGCCCAAGCCCGAGGATTTGGCCCTACTCGACAACCCGGCCACCATCGGCCAGACCCGCGCCAACGCCTACGACCTCGTGATAAACGGCGTGGAAGTGGGGGGAGGCTCCATCCGCATCCACGACCGCGCCGTGCAGTCGCGCATGTTCGGCTTGCTCGGCTTCACGCCCGAAGAAGCCCAGGCCCAGTTCGGCTTCCTGCTCGATGCCTTTGAATACGGCGCGCCTCCCCACGGCGGCCTCGCCTTCGGCTTCGACCGCCTCTGCAGCCTCTTCGGCGGCTCGGATTCCATCCGCGACTTCATCGCCTTCCCCAAAAACAACTCGGGCCGAGACGTGATGATTGACTCGCCCTCGCCCATTTCGGAGGTGCAGCTCAAGGAGCTGAGCATTAAGACGGCCGTGGCAGCAAAGTAGGGTTTTTGAAACCATAGAAACGGAAGCGGCGACTGATACTTCAGTCGCCGCTTTTTATTTTACGGGGAGCAGTAATTGTACTGCTTTCAAGATTGACACTCCAAAACCCGCCGTTCACCGGGCGGTGCAGGTTGTTGAACGAAGAGCAAAATCCGCCCCTGGCCCGAAATAGTACGTTTGTTTCAGTTAACCACTTCAGCATTTGCACCCATGTCTAATCTGTACATCTTCGCCGCCGTTTTCCTGTTCTGGACTGCTCTTACTGCCTCCCTCATGCAAGTTCAGCTGGTGGCTTCGCCGGTACATAAAATGCGGGTGCCAACTTACCGTTCCATGCCAATGCACGCCGCGGTTATTGCGCAGGTGCAAGCGGGCGCTACTACTCGCTCCTATAATTAATTACGGACTCACCGATTGTGGTAAGGCCAATTATGTGATAATTACCGACTGATAGTTCGTTCAATAAGCTATGGATAAATAAAGGAGCCGTGCCCATTAGGCACGGCTCTTTTGCGTAATGGCTAGGGTGAGAGCAATAAAAGGCCGCCGCTATATTTTTGCCAATACCTGCTGCCATTAAAGCCGAGCGCCATGTTTACGGAAGCCGATTTAGAAGCTCTGGTGCCGCGCAAGATTTTTGAGCGCGGCAGCGCGTATTACTACGAAGACAACGCCGTGGGCCATATTCGCCGCACCGGCGACGTCTTGAAGGCTAAAGTAGAAGGCACCGAAACCTACCGCGTCGAGCTAACTATCCGCGCCGACAAGCCGCCGAAAATCTATTGCGACTGTCCTTATGACTACGGCGACGTGTGCAAGCACGGCATCGCCCTAGGCGTGGCCGTGCTCGATTGATTTGGCAACGAAGAACCTGAGGCACCCCCGGTTGCCTCTGTCGTATTGAACGGAAAAGACCGCCGCGCCCAACTGCTCACCGCCGCCAATACGCAAGCCTGGCCCTACCTGTTAGTTGAGTTGGCCCGAGCCCAGCCCGAAGCCACGTTTGATGCGGTGATGGAGCGCTTCGAAAACTACTTGAATAACCAGTCGTTGCGAGGCAGCCCGCTCTATTATTTCATTGCGACGTGTCTGAGCAGGTTGGGGTCGCTGCCGCCTCTCTCGAAACAGGTGCAGCTATTTGCTTCGGAGCTGATGCAGCAATTCCGCCGGCTTTCCTCACTGCAACAGTCCCTGACCACGGCCGGGTTTTTCCCAATTGAAAATGAGCTGTCCACCGGCCTGCCACCCAAAAAGCGTGGCCGCCCACCCAAAAAAACCGCCCGATGAAAAGCAAAAAGAGCGCCCGGTAGGGCACTCTTTTTGCTTTTAAAATTCTTCCGGAAAAGCTAGAAATTCCGCTCGCCCGTTTCGCGTTTGCCCAGCATTACCGAGCCCACCATAGCGGCCAGCAGCAGGATAGAGGCCAGTTCGAATGGCAATGAATACTGCTGAAACAGAACCAAACCCAACTTATCCACCATTCCAATTTGCGAATCGAAATTGGCGGGGTCGTAGCCGGCGGGGTTTACGTTGCGCATGGCTGCCACCAATATCAGCAGCAGCGAGCCACCGGCGATGGCGGCCGCGAATTTGGCCAGGGCCGGCTTGTGCGGCTCGGTGTCCTCGTTCAAGTTCAGGAACATAATCACGAACAGGAACAGCACCATGATGGCTCCGGCATACACGATGATGTTCACGGCGGCCAGAAACTGCGCGTTTAGCAGCAGGTAGTGGCCCGAGAGCGTGAAGAACGTGAGGATGAGGAACAAGACGCTGTGTACCGGGTTTTTGGCCAGTACCACGCCCAATGCACTCAGCAGGGCCACAAAGGTGAGAAAGAGGAAGAGAGACATGAGCAGTAGCGCGGACTTTTAGTCCGCGAGTGGGACGATGATGAAAGAGAAGTGCCGGACGCGGGCTAAAAATCCGCGCTACGTTACGCTAGCTGGGTACGTAGCTTTTCGGCCTGTTCGGGCGTGAGCTGAATGCCGCGCTTCGAGCGATTATCCGGCGTCACGGGCTCTACCAACCGGTCTTTGCCGTAGATGAACTCATCGCGCTCGAAGCGCGGCGGGGCCATTTTATCGGCTTGTAGGTACACGGCGGCTTTCGGGCAGGCTTCTTCGCACAGGCCGCAGAAGATGCAGCGCAGCATGTTGATTTCGTAGCTCACGGCGTACTTCTCCTCGCGGTAAAGGCCCTCTTCGCCTTTTTTACGCTCGCCGGCCACCATCGTAATGGCTTCGGCGGGACAGGCTACGGCGCATAGGCCGCAGGCCGTGCAGCGCTCGCGGCCGGCTTCATCGCGCTTCAGCACGTGCAGCCCGCGGAATACGGGCGAGAAGGGGCGTGTCTCTTCGGGATAGCGAATGGTAATTTGCTTCTTGGTAGCCGCCCGGAAGAAGTGCTGCATCGTAATCGACAAGCCCTGAAAAATGGCCGGCAGGTAAGCCCGCTCGGCTAAGGTCATGGGCTTCTTCTCAAGAACTTTGGCGCGTTTGCTTAAGGATTCCATAGGTCGTTATTTAATTACGCCGGACGTAATCAGGCCGCCCGTGAGCAGGATGTTAAAAATAGCCAAGGGGATGAGGATGGTCCAGCCCAGGCGCATCAGCTGGTCGTAGCGAAAGCGCGGAAGCGTCCAGCGCACCCACATGAAGAAGAAGATGAAGCCGAATATTTTGCCGAACAGGCCCAGCAAGCCCAAGATGGTGATGATGTTCTGGGCCGTCACCAGCTCCAGCCCGCGGCTCGATACCAACCAATCGCGCAGCTCGTACTGGAAGGGGAAGTTGAAGCCGCCGAAGTACAGCACGCTCATCACGGCCGAAGCCACGAATACGTTGATGTACTCCGCAAACAGGTAAAGGCCCATTTTCATGGAACTGTACTCGGTGTGGTAGCCGCCGATGAGTTCGGTTTCGCACTCGGGCAGGTCGAAGGGCGTGCGGTTGGTTTCGGCGAAGGCGCAGACAATGAAGATGACGAAGCCCAGCGGCTGTTTCATCACGTTCCAGTTGAAGATATCGCGCCACACAAACGGCGCTTCCGAAGCCTGCTGAAACGTGATTTCGCGCAGCGACAAGGTGTGTGAAATCATCAGGATGGCAATCAGGGCCAGGCCCATCGCCAGCTCATAGCTAATGTTTTGCGAGGCGGCGCGAATGGCACCGAGCAGCGAGAACTTGTTGTTCGAGGCCCAGCCGCCAATCATAATCCCATACACGCCCAGCGACACCATGCCGAACACATACAGCATCCCAACGTTGATTTCAATGCCCTGCAGATGAATAGCGGTTTCGCCAAACTGCAGCACATTGCCAAACGGAATGACCGCCGACGACATTAATGCCGTGGTCATGGCCAGGCAGGGACCGAACACGAACAGCGCCCGGTTGGCCCCGGCGGGGAAGAATTCTTCCTTCGTGAAAAGCTTCACGGCATCGGCCAGCGGCTGCAACAGGCCGAAAGGACCGGCGCGGTCTGGGCCCACCCGGTCCTGCAGAAACGCGGCGATAACGCGCTCGGCGTAGGTAGAATAGGTGGCAATCAGCAGCGAAACGCCGAATACCACCAGAACGACGAGGCCTTGCCAGCCCAGAGCGGGGAGAGTCATATGTTATTTTCTAAGACTATTGGAACGTCATGCTGAGCGCAGTCGAAGCATCTCTACCCTACAAGTATTCAATTAGTATTGCGGTAAAGATGCTTCGCTGCGCTCTGCATGACGTGCTTTTATTATTGTTCTACTATTTAATTATTCAACCCACCCAGCCGCAACGGCGGGTTACGTTCCAGCTCGCGGGTGGTGCTTTCTGGCAAGTCGGCCAACACTTGCGGGTTCACCACCGGTAACTCGTAGTGGTTTTGGGCAATAACCGAGGAACGGTTGATATGCGCCGGGCCTTCCAGCGTCCAGTCCGAGGTTTCTTTTTTGTCGAAGCGGCAGGTGTTGCAAATCCACTCCTTTACTTCGCCGTATTCGTCCTTGCGGGCGGTTACGCGGAGCACGTCTTTGCCTTTATACCAGAGCGTGACGTGGCCGGTACACTTGTCGGTTTCGCAGTCGCGGTGGGCATTCACGGGCTTCGTGAACCACACGCGCTGCTTGAAGCGGAAGGTTTTATCCGTCAGCGCGCCCACCGGGCACACGTCGATGACGTTGCCGCTGAAATCGTTGTCGATGATGTTCTCGATGTAAGTGCCGATTTCCGAGGCATCGCCGCGGCCCAGTACGCCGTGCACGCGCTCGGGGGTGAGCTGGTCGGCCACGTACACGCAGCGGTAGCACAGAATGCAGCGCGTCATGTGCAGCTGAATGAGCGGGCCGATGTCGATTTTCTCGAAGGTGCGGCGCTCTTCCTCGTACCGGGTGGTGCTCAGGCCGTGCTCGAAGGCGAAGTCCTGGAGGCTGCACTCGCCGGCTTGGTCGCACACCGGGCAGTCGAGCGGGTGGTTAATGAGCAGCATCTCCACGATGCCTTTGCGCACGTCCATCACCTGCTCGTTGATGGTGTTTTCCACCACCATGCCGTCCTGCACCGTGGTGATGCACGAGGCGACCAGCTTGGGCATAGGGCGCGGGTCTTTAGCCGAGCCGGCTGAAACCTTCACCAAGCAGGCGCGGCACTTGCCGCCCGAGCCCTTCAGCGGGGTGTAATAGCACATGGCGGGCGGCACGATGCTGCCGCCAATCTGGCGGGCCGCGTTTAGGATGGTCGTTCCATCGGGAACTTCTACCTCAATGCCGTCGAAGGTTATTTTAGCCATTTGATAAATATGTCATGCTGAACGAAGTGAAGCATCTTATCACGTTCGCGCAACCAAGGAATTATTCTTGTCATGCTGAGCCTGCAAAGCATCTTATCACGTTCGCACCGCTCAAAAAAACTAACTCTGACGAAAGCAGCCGTGATAAGATGCTTCCTTCGTCAGCATGACAGGTGATGCTACGCCAATACCGCCGCGCCGCGATAAACCGCGCCGGGAGCCGTGGCTTCTTTTGGATGCTTCACGTGCCACTCAAACTCGTCGCGGAAGTGCCGCACGGCGGCGGCCACTGGCCACGCGGCCGCTTCGCCCAGCGGGCAAATAGTGTTGCCCTCAATCTGCTTGGCCACGCTCACAACTAGGTCGATGTCGTGCATCGAGCCGTGGCCGTGCTCCAAGCGGTGCAGTACTTTCTCCAGCCAGCCAGTGCCCTCACGGCAGGGCGAACACTGTCCGCACGACTCGTGGTGGTAGAAGCGGCTGTAGTTCCAGGTATTCTTCACGATGCACGTCGTTTCGTCCATCGCAATGAAGCCACCCGAGCCGAGCATGGTACCCGTGATGAAGCCCCCGTCGCTCAGCGACTCGTAGGTCATTAGGCGGGGCTCGCCAGCGGCGGTTTTCAGAATCAACTCCTTCGGCAGAATCGGTACCGACGAGCCGCCGGCTACCACCGCCTTCAGGTCGCGGCCTTTCCAGATGCCGCCGCAATACTCATCGGAGTAGATGAATTCTTCGACCGGTACGCCCAGCTCAATTTCGTAGATGCCCGGTTTGTTGACGTGGCCGCAGGCCGAAATGAGCTTGGTGCCCGTGCTTTTGCCGATGCCGATTTTGGCGTACTCGTCGCCGCCCTCGTTCACGATAATCGGCACGGCCGCGATGGTTTCCACGTTGTTGACCACCGTGGGGCGGGCGTACAGCCCCTGCACGGCCGGGAACGGCGGCTTGTTGCGCGGGTTGCCCCGCTTGCCTTCCAACGATTCCAGCAGCGCCGTTTCCTCGCCGCAGATGTAAGCGCCGGCACCGGGGTGCACGTGCAAATCGAGCGAGTAACCCGAGCCGAGAATGTTCTCGCCCAGGAAACCGGCCGCGTAGGCTTCGGCAATGGCCTTTTCCAGAATGCGCAGCACGTACAGCAGCTCGCCGCGAATGTAGATGTAGCTGGTGCGTGCGCCCAAGGCGTAGCTGCCCGTAATCATGCCCTCGATGAGCAGGTGGGGCAGTTTCGCCATCAGCTGACGGTCCTTGAAGGTGCCGGGCTCCGACTCATCCGCGTTGCAGACGAGGTAGCGCGGCACGCCCTCCG
>JBBQSQ010000025.1:0-30862 GCA_038213745.1 Cytophagales bacterium | reverse complement strand
GTCAATCCCGTTCCCAACCTCACTTAAACCGCAGCTTGGTATCGATATTCTGGGCCACTTTCTTGCCCTGAATCAAGCCTTTCTCGACGGAAGCGCGGTAGTGAATGCCGCCATACAGGCGCGACAAGCCGGCCTCGCCAGCCGCTTGCTCGAAGGAAGTGTACGAGCGGGCGGCCTGTCCGAAGGCCACGTAGCTCTGGTCGGTGAAGGCGTAGTTGGCACCGTAGATTTCGGTGAGGGCCTCCCCCGCCGCCGCCGACAGCGTGGCGTGGTTGGCGCTGTATTCGGGGAAGGCGGGCGTGGGGATGAGCGGCAGCCAGGCGGGCTGGCCCAGCGTGGCCCGAATGTAGGTCACCGGCCGCAGCACGTTGTAAACGAACTTGGTTTTCATGGAGCTGATGAGCGCGTCGTTGAGGCAGATACCGAGCTTGGCGTGGGCGAACAGGGCCTGGTCGAGGGCGGCCTCGTCGCGGGCCAACACCTGGGCCAGGATGGACACCCAGTGGCCCGGCGGCGTGAAGCTGCGGCCGTTGGGCACGTCGTTCCAGAATAAGGCAATAGCGGTTTGCTCGGCGGTGCGGGCCTGGGCGATGCTCATTACTTCGGTGGCCATGTTGTAGAAGGGCGAGCCGGGGGCGGTGTTGTAGGCCAGCGGCGGGCCGGGGTCGGCCGCCTCGCCGCTGCCGGCCACCAGGGAGCGGCAGCTGCCCCAGTTCGGAAACACGGCGGGGCTGAACTGCGGCGGGGTGGGCACCCACAGGCCCGGCCCGGTGGGCGGCGTGTAGGGGGTGGCGTTGTCGTGGCCGTCGGTTTTCGCCCACGCAAACACGGCCGCCGCCACCTGCTTGCCAAAATCGACGGAGCGACGGCTGGCCTCGGCTCCCAGGCTGCCCTGCAGCGCAGCTAAGTTGGCGGCCTCCAGCGAGTCGACCGTCGCCAGATTAGCGGCCGAGGCATTGGCAAACAGGCTCCGGTTGATGGCGGCCAGCGCGGCGTTGGCGCTCAAAGCCCAGTTGTAGGCTTGCGCGGGGTCGGCGGTAGGCAGCCCGGCCAGGCCGTTGAGTTGGCCGGCCAGCGACTTGTAGCCGGCCATGCCGGGCACGGCCGCCTCGTAGCCGGCCACCCCGGCGTAGGCGAAGGGCCGCCCGAAGGTGATGGCCGGCACGACGGGCGTGGTGCGGACCAGGCGCAATTCCAGGTTCATCCAGCTCAGGGCCACGCCGGCGCGGTAGGTGGCGGCGGCCGGCGAGGGATTGGCGGCGGGCGCGGGACCGTCGGAGTCGGAATCGGAGCAGGAAGCAGTAAATAGTAAACTACTGAATATCAGCAATTTTAAGGAGCTGGCCACTCGGCCCGAATGATACATGTGTGAAGCGTTTTTCATGGCTGAAGCGGAAACAGGTGGCACGAATAACCGAATCGGCGCGGAGGAAAACCGGGCGCGAATTCCTTCCAAAAATGTGGACTACCCCGGGCCATTGCTTGGTTTATCGCCCGGCAACGCGCTAGTGAAGACAGACAACTGATGAAGAGCGACCAGCGACTGCGGCCGCAGTAGCAGTGGCGGGGAGTTGGCGAGCCCCCTTTTTGGGCCTGGGTTCGCCGTTTAGCGCCCGGGCCATCACGTCGTTTTTGCGTTCTTTGCTCCCCCCTATTGCAAATCGCACCCGCACCCCCGCCATGCCCACCCACCTTATTTCGCCCGCGCAGCCCCTCACCCTGGCCGTGCTGGCTGAGCTACTGGCCGACGGCCGGCCCGTGGCCCTCGGCGACGATGCCAAAGCCAGCATTGCCGCCTGCCACAACTACCTGCACCGCCGCCTGGCCCACGACGACACCCCGATTTATGGCATCAACACCGGCTTCGGCTCCTTGTATAATGTGAGCATTGCCCCGCCGGAACGCGCCCAGCTGCAGGTCAATCTGATGATGTCGCACGCCTGCGGCACCGGGGCCGAAGTGCCGCAGAACCTCGTGCGCCTCATGCTTTTCCTCAAGGCTCAGAGCCTGAGCTACGGCCACAGCGGCGTGCAGCCCGCCACCGCCGAGCGCCTCGTAGCCATGTACAACCGCGAAATGCTGCCCGTGGTGTACGAGCAGGGCTCACTGGGCGCGAGCGGCGATTTGGCTCCGCTGGCCCACCTGTGCCTGCCGCTGCTGGGCCTGGGCGAAGTGAACTACCAAGGATATCGGCTCACGGCGGCCGATGCCATGAGCCTCTTCAGCTGGGAACCACTGGAGTTGCAGGCCAAGGAAGGCCTGGCGCTGCTCAACGGCACTCAGTTTATGCTGGCCTACGCCGTGGATGGGGTGCTGCGCGCCCAGCGCCTGGCGGCCGCCGCCGATGTGATTGGGGCGCTGTCGCTGGAAGCCTTTGGGGGCGGCGCCGACCCGTTCAATGAGCACTTGCACCGCATCCGGCCGCACGCCGGGCAGGTGCTGGTGGCCCGGCGATTGCGCGCGCTGCTGGCCGGCTCGGAGCTGCAAACCGCGCCGCGCCGCGCCGTGCAGGACCCCTACTCGTTTCGCTGCCAGCCGCAGGTGCACGGGGCCTCGCGCGATGCCTTGGCCTACGTGGCCCAGGTGGTCGAAACCGAGTGCAACGCCGTAACCGACAACCCCAATATCTTCCCCGACCAAGACCTGATTCTCAGCGGCGGCAACTTCCACGGCCAGCCCCTGGCCCTGGCCCTCGACCACCTGGCCCTGGCCGTGGCCGAGCTGGGCAGCATTTCGGAGCGGCGGACTTACCAGCTTATTTCGGGCCAGCGCGGCTTGCCTCAGTACCTCGTGGCCGAGCCCGGCCTGAACTCCGGCCTCATGATTCCGCAGTACACCGCCGCTGGCATCGTGAGCCAGAACAAGCAGCTCTGCACGCCCGCTTCAGTGGATAGCATGGTGAGCAGCAACGGCCAGGAAGACCACGTGAGCATGGGGGCCAACGCCGCCACCAAGGCCCGCCGCGTCATCGAAAACGCCGAGCAGATTCTGGGCATCGAGCTGCTCACGGCCGTGCAGGCGCTGGCCTTCCGCCGCCCCGGCCGCACCTCCGAAGCATTGGAACGCGTGGTGGCAGCTTTCGGGCAGGAAGTCAAGTTCGTGGTGCGCGACCGGGTACTTTACCCGGATTTGCATAAAGCCGCGGCCTTCGTCCGTAAGTTTGACTGGCAATAAAGCAGCTGGCTTGCGCGTAAAGGGGTGGCCCGAACCATTGCTTTACGCCCTGCGCCTGCCCGAATATTGCGCGTTGAAGGCGCAACTCTGCCCCATCTTGCGTTACGCGTGTTACTTATGAGACTGGTGAACTGCTATTTTTTGTTGTTGGCCTTTTGGCTGGGAAGTGGCGCGGCATGCGCGCAATGCGCGTTGCCCAATCCCCCGGGCGGCTGCACCTTCGTGGCCATCGACGTGGCTTCCGGCCTCACGGTTGATGCGTTCTGCGTGGGCCGCCAGGTGCGGTTTGAACCGTGTGCCAGTCGGGCCGTCGACGCCTCCCCCCCGGTTTACTACGGCGTCCTGACGGGCGTTGGCACAACCTTCGTGGGCTGCACCCCGCCCTTGGCCAACACCCAAGCCACCTACCGATACACCCCGCAACCAGTCGATGTGGGCACGGTTACGGTATCAGAATTAGCCAACGAAAGAGGGGTTGCGAAGTACTACATCCGCACTTTCCAGGTGTACGCCACCCCCGACCCCACTTTCACGGTATTCGCCTGCCCTACCGGCGCGGCCCTGGTCACCCTCACCGATGCGGTCTACGATACGTACACGGTGCAGGCCGGCACCGGCCCCACGCTGCCCATTCTGCGCAACCAAGCCCTGGTACTCCCGCTGGGCGGCGCTACTTCCGTGACGGTTACCGGGCGCTACACGGCCAACGGCACTTGCGAAAAAGCTGCCACCCAGCCCGCCACCCTCGCCCCGCCCCAAGCGCCTCTCTTTACCAGCCTGACCCTGCAAGCCGCGCTGCCCACCGGCCCGGCTACCCTAGCCGTGGGGGGCCTGCCCGCCGGCTACCGCTACACCCTGCAAGTCGACCCTGCCAGCGGCGGCGGCTTCCGCGATGTGCTGGCCGTGCCGCCGGGCAGCACCAGCCTCACGCTGCCCGGCCCCGTCCCCGCCGGCTGCTACCGGATTTTCCGCAACGACTACTGCGGCACCAGCCCGGCTTTTTCACCGGCCATCTGCACCCTCAGCCTCACCGGCGCTTCGGCCCTCAACCGCAACCAGCTGCTGCTCAGCGATGCCGGCCGCCCCGGCACTACCTACACCGTCACGCGCGACGGCAGCCCGCTCACGGGCTTCGCCGCTATTGCCGGGGGCCTGGAAGACCCTAACGTGCGGTGCGGCACCACCTACACCTACATAGTGACGGCCACGCAATCGGGCGGCGGCCAGTCCATTTCCAACCCGGTTTCCATTCTTACGCAGTCGGCCGTTCCGCCCGCCGCGCCGCGCCTGCTGGCCAGCTTCAACCTGAATGATGTAGTGGAGCTCACGCCGCTGCTGGCCGCGGGTTCCAGCCTCACGGCGGGCAGCTCGCTGCGCTACCGCCGGGCTGCGGGCGGGGCCGCGCCGGCCGATTTTCGCACCGCCACCACGTTGCGCGTGCAGCGCGATTCTGCGGCGCTGGCCGAATTACGGGCCCAGCCGCCCTGCTACTCCATCCGCCTCACCGACGTGTGCGGCAACACCTCGCCCGAAGGCCCCGCCACCTGCCCGGCCCTGCTCACGGCCGCCGCCGCCGACCCCAGCGGCAGCACCGTCGCCCTCACCTGGACGTCCTTCACTGGGCCCGACCCCAACCAGCCAATCACCTACGCCGTGCAGCGCCTCGCCGCCGATAACACGGTGCTCAGCAGCGTGCCCGCGAATGGCACCAACTTCACCGACCTCACCCCACCCACCGACCGCCAAGTGGTGCGCTACCGCCTGCAGGTGGGCGGGGCGGGCCTGCCGGCGGGCACCTTCAGCTACTCGAACCGGGCCAGCATTTCGCGCCAGCTGTCGCTCGCCATCCCCACGGCCTTCACGCCCAACGGCGACGGCCTGAACGACGTACTGGAAGTGAAAGGCAAATACCTGGCTAAGTACACCTTCGTGGTGGTGGACCGCAACGGGCAGGAAGTATTTCGCGGCACCCAGCGCAGTGAAACCTGGGACGGCCGCATTCGGGGCCACGCCCCGGTGCTGGGCGCATATGTGTGGCGCTTTCAGCAAGATGACGAAGCCGGCCGGCCGTTTACCGCCGCGGGCACCGTCACCATTGTGCAATAAACCCGGCCTGGCGGCCCACTATCCGCTGGGTCTTACCCTCCGCAACAAAGCCACCGGCGCACTTTTCGGCCGTTTGCTTGTTACCTGCTCACTGATAACTATTAACTGATAATTGACGCCATGGCATTCGACATCACCGGCATGATGGGCAAAGTGAAAGAGCTGCAAGACAAAATGCAGCAGGCCCAGCAAGAAATTCAACACATAACCGCTACGGGCGAGGCCGGCGGCGGCCTGGTGCGCGCCACGGCCAACGGCCACCGCAAAATCCTGAAGCTCGAAATCGACGACAGCCTGCTCACGCCGCAGGACCGCGACATGCTGGCCGACCTCGTGGTAGCGGCCGTGAACAAAGCCCTGGACGAAGCCGGCGAGCTGGCCCGTCAGGAGCTCCAACGCAAAACCAGCGGCCTGATGCCCAACGTACCCGGCCTCGATTTGAGCGGTTTTGGGGCCTAACGCTGCGCTGCGCTTGCTTAATGAGGAATTAAGAATGAGGAATGAAGAATTGTTTGCGGCGCAAAAGGCTGTGGAAAGAGGTACGTCTGAAGATAATTCCTCATTCCTCATTCTCAATTCCTCATTAAGCGTGGCGTCATGCGCCGATGTGGCCATTGTTATCCTGAACTGGAACGGCGCGAAATTTTTGCACCGCTTCCTGCCCGGCGTGCTGGCCCACGCCGACGGTGCCCGCGTGGTGGTGGCCGACAATGCCTCAACCGACGATTCGGTGGAGGTGCTGGCCCGCGAGTTTCCCACGGTGGAATTGCTGCTGCTCGACCGCAACTTCGGGTTTTGCGAAGGCTACAACCAGGCCCTGGCCCAGGTCGACAGCGACTTTGTGGTGCTCCTGAACTCCGATGTGGAAGTGACCCTGGGCTGGCTGCGGCCTTTGCGCACCTTGCTCGAAGCCAACCCGCGCATTGCCGCCGTGCAGCCCAAAATCCTGGCCCACGCCGACCCCACGTACTTCGAATACGCGGGAGCCGGCGGCGGCTACCTCGACCGGCTGGCCTACCCCTTTTGCCGCGGCCGCCTTTTCGATACCCTTGAACGCGACCATGGCCAGTACGATGACCCGCGCCCCGTGGCCTGGGCCAGCGGAGCCTGCCTGCTGGTGCGCCGCACCGCCTGGCAAGCCATGGGCGGCTTCGAACCAGCCTTTTTTGCCCACATGGAGGAAATTGACCTCTGCTGGCGGCTCCAGAATGCCGGCCACGAGGTCTGGTACCACGGCGGCAGCGCGGTGCAGCACGTGGGCGGCGGCACCCTCCCCAAAACCAACCCGCGCAAAACCTACCTCAATTTCCGCAACGGCTTGGCTTTGCTTTACAAAAACGCTGCCCCCGGCGAGCTACTCGGGCCCATGCTCCAGCGCCTGGTACTGGATGGTGTGGCGGGCCTGCGGTTTTTGGCAGCGGGCCAGGTGGGCAACTTTTGGGCGGTTGTTCGGGCGCATTTCAGTTTTTACGGCACGTTCGGCTACTGGCGGCAGCGGCGGGTGGCGGCCCGGCCCCACCTGCGGGCCGCCGCCCGGCAAGGCGTTTACAACGGCAGCTTAGTCTGGGCCTATTTCGGGCGGGGCAAGCGCAAGTTTAGTGAGCTCGGACTAAAGTAGGGCTTGCCGTCATTGCTTCGCTACGCTCGCAATGACAGCCATTACAAATCCCACACGGTACTGCGCTGCTGGCGCATGGCGCGCCGCGCATTCATCCAGAAAGCCCCGGCGAGGTAGAGCACGACGGGCGAGCCGAAGGTGAAAAACGAGGCGTACACGAAGGAGAGCCGGACGCTCCGGGTGCTAAAGCCCCACTTCTGGGCCAAAGCTGAGCACAAACCAAAGGACTGCGTTTCGAGGTAGTCGGTGAAGCGTTTCATGGGCAATAACGGCTAACTAAAAACTGTTTCTCTGGGCTAAGATACGGACTGGACAAGCCGAAGACAAGCGCGACAGTGTAATTTCGCGTTCCGGGTTCCGACCTATCTGCCGTCTTTTACGTTTGTACCGTAGGTTTTTGTTTTCCAACGTAGTGCCTTTTGATGCGTGATTTTTTGCGGCCAGTGGCCCGCGGGCTGTTGGCAGCCGCTGTATTCCTTACGAGCTGCGCCCTGCCGCGCGTGCTGAAGCAGGCCGAAACCGGCCGCACCGTGGGGGCCCGCCCCACCCCACTCACGGCCGCCGGCGAGTCGGTGCCGTTTGAAGTAGTGGCCCGCGTGCCGGCCCAGCACCTGCACAAGGGCGTTGCCTACGAGCTGCTCCTCCGCTACCGCTACGAGCACGGACTGCGCGAAGACACCCTCGGCCGCATCACCTTCGTGCCGGGCAACTATGTGTACGACGACGAGAATAAGGGTCAACTGGTAGCCACGCAGAAATTCACGCTGCCCAACACGCCCGGCCGCAACCCCGGCGAACTACTGGCCCGCGCCCAGGTGCGCGAGCTCAAGAAAAACGGCAAAGTGCTGCGCGCGCCCGACGATGTGCGCGTGGCTCGCGGCATTGGCGACCCGGCCCGCCTCGTCACCCGCGAAGACACGGTTTTGACCTTTCTGCCCGAGCGCGCCAGCAACACCATGAGCGGCACTCGCGTGCTGCCCTTTTTCTTCGACGAAGACAAGTGGTTTATCCGTGGCTACTTGGGCACCAATGTGGCGGCGCTCGAAGACCTTATCGATGCCAACCAGCAAACCAAGCAGGTCCTCATCATCGCCGGCCACTCGCCCGATTCCACCGATGCCCACAACCGCTTGCTGGCCAGCAAGCGCGTGCGCATGCTGCTGTATTACTACAAGCAGCGCGTGAAAAATTTCTCGTACCTGAATAAGAACGAGGACATTCGGTACGACACGCTGGCTTACGTGCGCAAGTGGGACACTTTTTTGCAAAAAGTGACCACTTCGGCCCTCAAACCCGACCAGATTGATTCCGTCGTGACCATCATCAACGACACCAAGGGCAGCTTCGAGCAGAAAGAGAAGGCCTTGCACCGCCTCTCGTCGTTCGACTATATCGAACAATACATCTACCCCGTGCTGCGCTTTGGCACGGTGGCTGTGACCTATACCGCCCCCAAACGCTACGATTCGGAAGTGTACTTGCTGTCGAAGAAAATCGTGGACAAGCAGCTTGAAACTGATGCCCTCACGCCCGAGGAACTGCGGTATTCCGCCACGCTCACGCCACTGCTGGTCGAAAAACAGCGCATTTACGAAACCGCGGCGGCCAACACCAACAGCTGGGAGGCTTTTCACAACCTGGGCGTAGTGCTTCTGCAACGCGCCGAAAAGGAGCCCACCGATAAAATTCAGAAAGCTTATTACCGCCGGGCGGCCGTCAACTTTACCCTGGCGGCGCACCGCAACCCCACGGCCGAGTTTTTCTACCACGCCGCCACGGCGTACCACCGCGCCGGCGACCGCCTCGAAGCCTTGCAGAACTACGATTACGCCATCAAGTTGGGCGGGGCCCGTCCGCTGCTGCGCAAGGTATTTTCCGACCGCGCCGCGTTGGAAATCGAAGTCGGCCAGCCCGATGAAGCCTTGCGCAGCCTGCAATACGCTGGCCCCTCCTACCAAAACGCCCTCAACCGCGGCCTGATTGAGGTAGGCCGCGAGCACTACGACCTGGCCCTCGAACAGTACTGCCTGGCCCAAACCTTGCGCCCAGCCGCCGCCGCGCCGGTCTACGGCATGGCCGTGGTGGCTGCCCGCCAAAAAAACGAGGCCGCCGTGGGCACCTACATCAAGCAAGCCGTGGCCCTTGACCGTCGCTACGCCCAGCGAGCCGTGGAGGACTTGGAGTTTCAGGATTACGCGCAAGGCAAGGTATTTCGGGAAGCGCTTAAGTAGGGTATGGGGGTGGGAGGGTGAAAATGCATAGGACGAAAAAAACTCCTACCCCCACACCCTCCTACCCCCACACCCTATTATTTGCCCAACGCCTGCCCCTGTCGTAACTTTGCCCAACGGCTTAAAACCGGTTTTTACTTAACGAAAATCATGCGTCAAATTCAATTCCGTGAGGCCTTGCGCGAGGCCCTGTCCGAGGAAATGCGCCGCGACCCGCGGGTGTTTCTGATGGGCGAAGAAGTGGCTGAGTACAACGGTGCCTACAAAGTGAGCCAGGGCATGCTCGACGAGTTCGGACCGGAGCGGGTGATTGACACCCCAATCGCCGAACTGGGTTTTGCCGGCATTGGCGTGGGTGCGGCAATCAACGGGCTGATTCCGGTCATCGAGTTCATGACCTTCAACTTTTCGCTGGTCGCTATCGACCAAGTGATTAACTCGGCGGCCAAGATTTATTCGATGTCGGGCGGCCAGTATTCCTGCCCCATCGTGTTCCGCGGCCCCACCGGCAACGCCGGCATGCTCAGCAGCCAGCACTCGCAGAACTTTGAAAACTGGTTTGCCAACACCCCCGGCCTGAAAGTGGTGGTGCCCTCGAACCCCTACGATGCCAAAGGCCTGCTGAAATCCGCCATCCGCGACCCCGACCCGGTGATTTTCATGGAGTCGGAACTGATGTACGGCGATAAAGGCGAAGTGCCCGAGGAAGAATATCTCCTCGAAATCGGCAAGGCCAATATCGTCCGTCCCGGCAAGCACGTCACCCTCGTGAGCTTTGGTAAGATGATGAAAATCGCCTATACTGCCGCCGACGAGCTGGCCAAGGAAGGCATTGAGGCAGAAGTAATTGACCTGCGCTCGGTGCGGCCAATTGATTACGACACGCTGGTGAGTTCGGTGAAGAAAACCAACCGCATGGTGGTCATTGAAGAAGCCTGGCCCCTGGCCAGCATTTCGGGCGAGCTGGCCTACATCGTGCAGCGCCGCGCCTTCGACTTCCTCGATGCCCCCGTTATCCGCATTACCTGCGCCGATGTGCCGCTGCCCTACGCGCCCACGCTCATCGAAGCCTCGCTGCCCAACGTGGCCCGCGTGGTAAAAGCGGTGAAAGAGGTGACTTACGCCAAGGTTTAGGTCACCAATTTACTTGATTGAAAAGCCCCGCTGGCAACTGCCAGTGGGGCTTCCTGTTTTTATTGGAAACAGCCTTATTCGGATGGGGCCTCACTCGGCGGACGAATTTGGCCCGCCGTAGCCTCCGACAGCTGCCAGCAGCCCACCATCCAGCCCAACAGCAACGCCAGCGCCCCCAGCCGACGCACCGGCGAACCCAACCGCTGCCACCAGGCAACCGGCTGCCAGCCAGCTACCACCGCAAGCAGCAACAAGTGCAATGGCAGCAAAAACCGGCATTCCATTAGCGTAGGCAACACCAATAGGCAGGGCAGCAACAGAGCTGCCAGCACCCCAACAAGCCGAGCCTGTGGCAATGCAGGCCATGTAAAGCGCGAGTGAGGTCGCAATAATGCCCCAAACGCCAACCACATGCCCAAGCCCAGCAACGCATAGTTTAGTAAGCGCAACACAGGCTGTATCGGCGGATGCAGCTGCGTGGGATAAGGCGTTGAATACCTAATATCCAACCCGTTGAACAGGTGCCGCAGGTAGCGCCCAGCAATGGCCAGCGGCTGCCGCCCGACAAACCGCAGGTACTGCCCGTAGCTAGCAAACGTGCTCCCCGGTTCCTGGGCCAGCGCCCGTTGCCCAACCGAATCCGCGTACACCAGCGAGCGGGGAATTTCCGGAATCAGGCTGGATTCATAGCGCTGAAAACCCGTGCCCCAAGCCAGCTGCTTCCGGTACAGCGACGTCCCTCCCGGCCTAGCTCCTAGTACCAACGGCGTATTCTGTTGGAAATGGACTTGGTTGATGCGCCACTGCGGCCACAGCACCAGCACTAAGCCGGCCACCAAAGCCGCCGCACGCAGCCAACGGACATTGTCCGCCGGCTGCCGGGCCAGTAGCAGCCACAGTACCCCCGGCATACTGGCCACGTAAATAGGGCGAGTATTGATGGCAGCGGCCACCAGCAGGCCGGCCACAGCCGCCCAGCGCCACCCTGGCCGGCCCAGCGCTACCAGCCCCAGCAGCAGCAGGGTGAGCGCGGGCATGTCGCTGAGCGTGAAGTTGAAGTAGTCGCGCCAGAAAAGAAAGGCAAGGCCAAGCAACACCAGCCAGCGCGCCGCCGTGAGCGGCCGGCCCGTTGCCTGCGCCCACAACTGCGGAATAGCCACCCCAAACAGCAAGGCAGCCCAGCCCGTCCCTAACAGCTGCGCCCCGGCCAGCATGGACCAGCCAGTAAAATGACAAAAAATGCGGGCCGGCAGAATGAGCAGCGGCCCCAGGTAGCCCCGCACCGGCTCATCAAAAGCCAAAAGCGAGAAGTGGCCCTCCTGCGTGAATTTCAGCGAAAGCTCCCAGTATTCGGCTGCATCGAACCGAAACTGGCCGGGCGTGTAGCCACTCAGCGGCAGGTAGACGGCGTATACAACCAGCACCACCACTACCCGCCAGCGTGCCGGCATCACCATGGCTGGGGCTCGGGGGCGGGCGTCAGGGCATCCATCAACCTATAGAGCGGTACGTCGTCCGTAATATCGCGGGGCGTGAGGGCTAAATGATTTTGCGCACTGGCCGAAGCAGAAAACCCGGCCACGATTACGGCCACGTAGCTGATGGCCAGGCCCGCGCGCCCTCGGCGCGATGCGGTTTGCCACCAGCGCCGGGGCGACGCGCCAAAAGCAACGGCGGCGCTCAGCAGCAGGTGCAGCGGCAGCAGAAACCGGCATTCCATGGCCGTGGGCAAGCTGGCCGCACAGGGCAGCAGCAACGCAACCAGCACCAGCCCGGGGCGAATCCACTCCTTAGTAATTGGCTGCCAGCAGTAGGCCAACAGTACCAGGATGCCGCCCCAAATCACGGAATAGTTCACCCAAGCCAGCTCCCAGGTGGGCACAAATACCTCCTGGATGTAGGGCGTTGGGTATTGCAAATCCATTCCATTAAACAAGTGCCGCGTCCATACGCCAACCGCCTTGACCGGCTGCCCCAGACACATATTCACGTACTGACTAGCGTCAGTAAACTGCTTCAGGCCAGTGGATGCAAACATGGCCATGCCCCGCTTGTCCTCAAAACGCATGGTGGGCGTGGGGTAATCAGTGCCCACGTTGGTCTCGTACTTCTGCATGGCAAGGCCCCAGCCTAACTGGTCCAGGTAGAGGCTGGGCTTGCTGGGGTCGTTGGTAATCACCCACGGCGACCAGATGCCTTGGTGGTGAACGTTGCTGTACAACTGCAGCGAAAGCACTGCCGCGGCACCCAACACCAGCGTGCTCCCTCGCAACAGGCCCCACCAGCGCGGGCGGCCAAGCGGCGGCAAGAGCACCAGCAGCGCCACGGCCGGCATGGCCGCCTGGTACACGGGCCGCATGTTGACAGCCGCCGCCAAGGCGATGCCGGCCACCAGGCTGCTGGCCAGTCCGCGCCCGCGTAACGTCCCGACCAAGGCAATGCTCAGGGCGAACAGGGCCGGAAAGTCGGTCAGGCTGAAATTGAAATAGTCGCGCCACAGCACGAAGCCCAGCCCGGCAAACAATAGTCGGCGGCCCAACGACACCGGCGTTCCCCCTTGCACCGCCTGCCACAGCGCGGGACCGGCCCACCCGAATATGGCCGCCGCAAGGCCCGCGCCCAAAAAGCGCATTACATCGAGGGCCGGCCACGCATGGCTGATGGATAACTGCGTAAACGGGGCCAACAGCAAGGAATACAGGTATCCCCGCTGGGAATTGAAATAGGAGAGAAATTCGAAGCTGCCCGTTGCGTAATATTTCTCAGCGTAGGCCCAGTATTGATACGCGTCGTAGTAAAGCTTGTCGTACGTAGTGGTGGGCAAGTAGCTACTATACAGGCTCCAAACCACTATTACCACCGCCACTGCCGGGTGCCGTTGTGCCCAGTTTCGCAGCCGTTGCACCCAATAAACCTTTGCCATAGCTGTTCTTCCACTACGGCTCAGTTGCCGTACACTTCCTTTGCAGCGCCAAAGCTACAATACCCTTTCCTTCCCACCCGTATGAACCACCGCCTCCACCTCAAATTTGAACAACTGGAACGGGCCACCGAACGCCTGTTAGCGGCGGCCGACGCCCTAGGCCCGGACAAAGCCAAGGCTCCCGGGCCGGGCCAGTGGTCGGCCACCCAAGTAGCTCACCACTTGCTGTTTATTGAAGGAAACATCATTCAATACGTTCAGAAGAAGATGCAGTCGGAGGAGTTGCTGCCCAAAGTCGGCCTCTTCACCCGGCTGCGGGCCCGGTTTGTGCGCCTGTTGTTGCGCCTGCCCGGCCTGAAGTACAAGGCCCCGCGCGGGGTGGCCACCCTCACCGATACCGGCGACGTGCCGCCCCTGCCCGAACTTCGCACCAGTTGGGAGGCCTCGCGCCGCCAGCTGGAACGCCTGCTCAACGAGTTTCCGAGCCGGCAACTTAACCGGGCCATTTTTCCGCACCCGCGCTCCGGCCGGATTACCATTTATCAGGTAATGGACTTTCTGCTCGACCACCTGCTGCACCACCAGCAGCAAATGGACCGCATCACCAAAGCCCTGCGGCCCGCGGGACCAACGGTGATTAACGGTTAATGATTAGTGGTTGATGCGGACTAACCACTAACCACTAACCGTTAATCAACGGGTGCTGGCTTCATAGAGGGGCAGGCGACTGAATTCGGCGGCCAGCTCGGCGGGCGGCACGGTGAGTTTCCGGCGGTCGAGGTCGAGCCAGGCACCATCCACGGTTACGGTGGCGGCTACGCGGCCATCGGCCTTGTAAATGGTGTGCACAATGCTCCAGCGCGAACCGTCTTCACTCACGGAAGCCAGTTGGCCGTCGACCCGGATTTCTTCGCCAATGCCAATTTCTTTTAGGAACTTGGTTTCTTCCCGAAATAAAATGGGCCCCATGCGGAGTTGGGCAAAACGCTTCACGTCGAAGCCCCAGCTGGCGAGCACCCCTACGCGCTGGTCGGCGGCGTAGTCGGCGTAGGCGGAGTGGCGCATGTGGCCGTTGGGGTCCATGTCGGCCCAGCGGGTGCGGTAGGTAATGGTCATGAAGCAGTTATCAGTGAACAGTTAACAATGAACAGTTAGCAATGAGCAATGAATGGTTCTGTCCTCGTAGGATAACTGTTCATTACTCATTGATAACTGTTAACTAATTTGAAGTCGTACGAGGTACTGCTCGTTCTCGTCTTCGCCGATGAAATCAGCGGTGTAGCCAGCGCTTTCGGCGGCGTCATTGAGCAGGGCGGCATCAATGAAGAGCCACGGAAACTCACTTCCGTCGCGGCCCGCGTAGCTCAGGGTATAGGTCACTTCGCCGTAGTACGGGCCGTTGAGGTTGAGCCGGAGCGCGCCGTCCTCGTCTTCGTAGAGGTAGCGCACGTCCGAAGAAGTGGCCAGAATCTGGCCGCCGGGAGCCAGCAAGGTGCGGGCGTGGACCAGAAATTTATCGAGGCCTTCGAGCGTGCCGGTCAGGCCCAGGCCGTTCATGAGCAGCAGAATGGTGTCGTAGGGCAATTCGGTGGGCGGCAGCGGGGCAAACAGGTCGTGGCGGGCCACGGTGCGCACGCCCCGCTCGGCCATTACCTGCACGGCCCCGGCCGATACGTCCACCGCTTTCACCTCGCTAAAGCCGCGGTTTTGCAGCTCCAGCGTGTGGCAGCCGGCCCCGGCTCCAAGGTCGAGCACCCGGCCCCGGCTTTCGTCGAGGGCTTGGCGTTCCAGCTCCGGCATTTGGAGCACGGTGCGGTAGAAGTAAGCGGCCGGCAGCGGCTCGTCATCGGCCACGTTGCAATGCACGGTGAGGGTGGCATCGGTTGCGCCGTGGTGGTATGCCAGCAGGGCCGCGCCCAGAATGTCGGGGGCAGTGGTCGTCGTCATAAAAAAGAAAGTTGGCGGAATAGCCGGTGGCAAACCAGCTGGCGAGGTAGCTCAGGCGCTGCGCCCTGATTACCCCACGGCCAAAATTACCCAAAACTTCGCGGCGCGGCTAAGCGTTTGCATATCATTCGCCCTTCTGCGCCCCGCCATGCTCCCCAATAAATTACGTAAAGGCCAATTGCCCACCAAAATCTGCGTCACTTGCGGCCGGCCCTTCGAGTACCGCAAAAAGTGGCGGGCCAACTGGGAGGAAGTGAAGTACTGTGGTGAGAAATGCCAGCGCAACAAGCCGTCGGCCGCTGCTGCGGCACCAGTAGCCTAGGCGGCGCAGCCGGCGGCGCGTATCTTTTCCGGGTAGTTGCCGTTTCTGGAACCCGGCCGCATTGCCGCCCATCACCCTACTAATTCCGCTTACCCTGCTGCCATGGCCTCCAACCTCGACTACCTGAACCCCGCATTGATTCCGCTGGAAGAAAAAGTAAACGCCTACCTGGAAGCAGAAAAAAGCATCCGGCGCGCCGAAACCGATGCCGCCCAAACCACGGATAAAACGCGGGACGACCTGGCCCGGATGGAGCAGGAAATCATTGCCCTCCTCCCTACCCGCAACGAGTGGGTGAAGGTAAACTTAGGCTACGGCCCCAGCCGCGTGGGGGCGTGGCACGTGCCCGCCAGCACCAGTGCCCCCGAGCGCTACGAGCTGCGCGTGGTGCACTAGGCCCGCGGGCCAAATTCTAATGGCCCGAGTCCCAATCGTACCCCAGCTCCGCCCAGTAATCCTTGGGCCGGTCATCGGCAAAGGCGATGGTACCGATGCGCTTGAGGTGCTTGATGCCGTATTTGAGGGGCGTGACCAAGCGTAACGGCGCGCCATGCTCGGCCGTGAGGGGCTGGCCGTTCATGGCGTAGCACAGCAGCGTTTGGGGGTGCAGGGCACTGGCCATGTCGAGGCCGACGTAGTACTTGCCATTGGGCGTGACCATGCCCACGTAAGGAGCCAGGTCGCTGGGCGGGTTGAGCGGGTCGGGGGCGCGGCCGCTGCGGGTGGCCAGCGGGTAGCGGGCCAGAAAATCGGAGAGCCGGGCACCCGTCCAGTGCACCACCACGCTCCAGCCCTCGATGCATTTGAGCTCGGTCGTCATCTCTACTTTGGGCAGGGCTTTCACCTCGTCCAGCGTAAACTCCTGGAGCTTATCTGTGCCATAACTCTGCACCCGTAGCCGCCACGCGGCAGGGTCCAGTTTGTCCTCCAGGCCGGCGCGGCCATTGGTGCGGGGCATTTTGGCGCGGCTGCGGGCAAACTCGGGGGCTAGGCGGGTTTCCTTGAAATAAGCACTGGTGAGGCGGCTATTAACATCCAGCACCTTGCGCAGCGGCTGCGGAATCCCGGAATCGTCAGGTTGCGCGAGCAACCAACGCCAGCCCCCAATGCCGGCCAGGCCGGCCAGGCCCAACCCGATAAAAGAGCGGCGCGAGCGGCGGCTGGCTTCGGCCAGCATCGCGGCTTCGGACGGTGCAGGGGTTGGCGAACCGTCCCCGGCAACCGGCGCAGTGGGTTTATCAGTCATACCGAAAACGGCGAATTAGTTGGAAGATAGGGAAGCATCCGCCGCAGGCAGCGACGTAGGGCCCGCCGTGACTTTATGCATAACGGGGTCTACTTCTTCGATTTCGAAGCCGGCCACCATGGCCCGGAAGTTGTTCCAGCCAGCCCGCACCACTTGGGCAATGTGCACGATAAAAAACAGCACGTAGCCAATGGTAAGCGCAAAATGGATGATGCGGGCAAACTCGTAGCCGCCCAGCAGCGTGGTCAGCCAGCCAAACTGCGTGGGCTTGTAAATGGCCAGCCCCGTGAGCACCGAACCCACGCCCATGACGACGACGCTGGTGTAGGCGATTTGCTGCGCGCCGTTGAATTTGCGCACCGGCAAGGGCTTTTTGTTGAGGCCCACATCGTGCAAGGTCACCAGAATGGCTTCCTTAAAAGAGTGGCGATTGGGCAGCAAATAGCGCCACTCCCCCGAAAAAATGGTGTAGCCCACGTACAGCAGCCCATTCAAAAAAAACACCCACATCAGCACGAAGTGCCAGCTCATGCCCTGCGCCAGCTTGTGGTCGACGTGAAAGGCCTGGTAAAACGACTGCGGGAAGAATTTGAACAGCGTAGTACTGCCCCAGCCCAGCCGGTACACATCGTTGGCCCAGTAAATCCACATGCCACTCCAAATCATCAGGCTGAGGACCGGGAAATTGACCCAGTGAAACCAACGAATGGCCAGCGGGTGCTTTTCGACGAGTTGCTTCATAATAAAGGTCGATTATGCTAAACCGATGCAAGGTACACCCCGCGTACTCCCGGTTTGACGCACAATAGCCTGATTCCTTGCAAAACCAACTGGCTCCTGAGCAAAAAAAGAGGCGTCCCAAAGGGGCGCCTCTTTCCATACCAAAACACCTTAAAAAACTATTCTTTCACGATTAAGCTAACAAGAATTGCACCAAAAGATTCCGAACGAATGCATTTTTTTGCTATCCATTCATTTTAAAAGGGTTGGGCAACAAAATTATCCCAGCTAAGGGGGCAACAGCGCCTTTTTTACTCTTTGGCCAGGCGCGTCACCAGGCGCGTTTCGCCCACCTCCAGGCTCAGCAAGTAGATGCCGGGCGCGGCGTTGGGCAGGGCCAGCGGCACGGCATTGGGGCCCGGCCGCACGGCTACGGTTTGGGTGGCCACGGGGCGGCCCAGCACATCTGTGATGCGGACCCGGCCAGTGCCGGTAGCGCGGGCCTCAAAAGCCAGCGTCATGGCCGCGCCAAACGGGTTGGGGGCCGTGCCAAAGGTGCCCGCTACCACGGCAGGGGGCTGGGTGGCCAGCACCACTTGGAGGTTGCGGGCTCCGCGGAAAACCTGTCCGCGGATTTCGCCGCCCTGAAAGGCTGCCGTGTGCAGGTTCATATACATGCTGTCGGCCCGGAACTGCAAGGAGCGGCGCAGGGTAAAGGGCGCGGCCGTATTGTCGCTTTGCCAGAAGCCATACACAGCCGTGGGCGTGGTAGCATTATCGAAGTACGGCACGAGGCTAAACACCACCGGGCCGCTCTGCGAGCTGAGGCCGGTGTGGAAGTGGCCGGCCACGGCCGGGCCGGTCAGCCCACCCCATACGCTCATAAAGTGGGCATTGGTCTGGGCCCGGTCAATGCTGACCACGCCCACGCCGTAGCCGGCGCTGGTGGTGGGGTTGGGCCGCTCCTGCGCCCCGTTCAAGGCAATGGTGTAGCCCTCGCGCGCCAGGCGCAGCACCTGGCCCCTGATTTCCCCGGTGGGGTTAGCGGCGGTGGTCAGCACCACGTTCACACTGCCCGTGAGCAGCAAATTCACAATGGCGGGGGTGAGCACCGGGGCAGCAATTTCAAAACTGACGACGTTGCCGGCCAGGTTGCCCCCAGTGCCCGTCGTCACGGGCACGGTGGCCACCAGGTTGGCGGCGGTGTTGGCTTGCCCGGCTCCCGCGTTGTAAATATTCACGGCCAGGGGCGGGCCGCTCAGGCCGGTGTAACTCACCAGCAGCTTCACGGTGTCGAGGGTGCCGACCAGCCGGCCCACGGCCACGCCCTTGGCGGCCGTGGCTACGGCGGGCACAAGCTGCGCGCCGTCGAGGCGGGCATCATGAGCAACGTACCGCTGCTCGCCGTAAAGCTGGCCCCGAATTTCGCCGCCCGTATTGTTGGCCGTGTGAATATTGATATAAATCTGCCCTTGAGCCAGCGAGGTAACGAAGGCCGCCGTGGGCACAATTTCGCCCTCAATCACATTGCCCGACACTTGCGCAAGCAGCGACTGCGTAACCGGCCCCGCCACCCCCAGCGCGCCGGTGTGGAAGTGGGCGTTGACCAAGGCACTGCTCAGGCCCGCAAACACAACCCGGAACGCCAGCTTGTCCTGGCTTTGGCTCAGGGTGAAGATGCCCAAGCCCGTAGCTGGGGTGCTCACGGCCGGCACCTCCTGGCTGCCGCTAAGGGTGGCCACGTACGCCTGGTCGGATTCCAATCGAATCTGCCCCCGGATTTCGCCGCCGCCATTCGCCGCCGTATGAATGTTGATGTAGTATTGCCCGCGCAGGTACTTGGCCAGCTTAGCCGGCGCAATATCGGCCCCCGTGAGGAAGCCCGACAAGCGGTTGCCGCGCACCAAAGGCACCAGGCTGGTGATGATGGGACCAGCCACGCCCGGCGCCCCTTCGTGCACGTGCGCCCCCGTAATGGTTCCGCTCAGTCCACTAAAAGCGGCCTGCACAAACAGCGTATCGCGTGTGCGATTGAGGGTGAAAGCGGCTACCCCCTGGGCTGCCGTGGTCACGGCAGGCGCTTCCTGGTCCCCGCTCAAACGGGCCGACAGCAGCAAATGGGGGCGCAGGTGGTCGGCCGAAGCCGCCAGCGGCGCGGCCAGCAGCAAGGCTGCGGCCAACGGGCGAAGTAGTTTTTTAAACATGACGCAGGAGTGAAGTGAGATAAGCAGAACTCTAACAAACTATCGTTTAGGCGGTCGGTCAATCATTCGGCCGCCAAGGGCGTAAGGTTGCCCAAAAGCCAATTTTTTCTTTCTTCCACGACAGCCCAATTTGCCGGATGTTTGGTCCTCAACCCAAAATGCCATCCCATAACCAGCATTTTATAAAGCAAAAAGGCCAGAACTGTATGGTTCTGGCCTTTTTATTCGCTTGATTTTTTGAACTCGCGCGGCGCTTAGCGCATCATGCCGCCGGGGCCACCTTTGCCCATGCCGCCCATCATTTTCTGCATTTGGGCCAGGCCGCCCTTGGTCTGGCTCATTTTGTTCATGGTGCGCATCATTTTGCGCATGTCCTCAAATTGCTTCATCAGGGCATTCACTTGCTGAATATCAGTGCCCGAACCTTTGGCCAAGCGCTTCTTGCGCGAGCCGTTGATGAGGTCGGGGTTGGCCCGCTCCTGCTTGGTCATGCTCTTGATGATGGCCTCGACGGGCTTGAAGGCGTCGTCGTCGATTTCGACATCCTTCATGGCCTTGCTCATGCCCGGAATCATGCCCATCAGGTCCTTAATGTTGCCCATCTTCTTGATTTGCTCCAGCTGCGAGAGGAAGTCGTCGAAGTTGAACTGATTCTTACGAATCTTGGCGTTGATGCGCTTGGCCTCGTCCTCGTCGAACTGCTGCTGCGCCCGTTCCACCAGCGAAATCACGTCGCCCATGCCCAGGATGCGCTGGGCCATGCGGTCGGGATAAAACAGGTCCAGCGCGTCCATCTTCTCGCCCGTCGAGATGAACTTGATGGGTTTTTCCACCACGGCCCGAATGCTAAGGGCCGCGCCGCCGCGCGAGTCGCCGTCGAGCTTGGTGAGCACCACACCGTCGAAATTAAGCCGGTCGTTGAAGGTTTTGGCGGTGTTCACGGCGTCCTGGCCCGTCATGGCATCCACCACAAACAGCGTTTCGCTGGGGTTGATGGCCGCCTTCACCTGCTCAATCTCGCGCATCATCTGCTCGTCGACGGCCAGGCGGCCGGCAGTGTCGATGATGACGACCTTCTTGTTATTTTTCTTCGCGTACTCGATGGCGTTGCGCGAGATGTCAACGGGGTTTTTGTTCTCGACTTCCGAGTACACTTCCACGCCAATTTGCTCGCCGAGCACCTTGAGCTGGTCGATAGCGGCCGGGCGGTACACGTCGCAGGCCACCAGCAGCACGGTGCGGTTTTGCTTCTTAATAAAGCTGGCCAGCTTGCCGGCAAACGTGGTTTTGCCCGAGCCCTGCAGGCCCGAGAGCAGCACCACGGCCGGGTCGCCCTTGATGGTGATGTCCTTCTTTTCGCCGCCCATGAGCTCGGTGAGCTCATCGTACACGATTTTGACCATGAGCTGGCCCGGCGACACGGCCGTGAGCACGTCGCGCCCCATGGCAGCGTCCTTAATACGGTCGGTTACATCCTTGGCAACTTTGTAGTTAACATCGGCATCGACCAGGGCGCGGCGGATTTCCTTGATGGTGGCCGCAACGTTGATTTCCGAGATGCTGCCCTGCCCTTTGAGGGTTTTGAGCGCCCGGTCGAGCTTGGTGGAGAGATTATCAAACATGGACCACAGATTTAGCGGATTTTAATAGATTAAACAGATTTTTTGGGGTTCCGCCCGGTCAGGAAGCGTTGCGAAGTCGCTCTTCCACGGCCCGGAGGCGGGCATCGAGCTCGGCGTTGGTAGGTTGCTGAGCTTGCTCGATGTGGCTTAGGCGCAGCTGGCTATCATCGGCGGCTTCGGTAAGCTCGCCCACATGGTCGAAGGTATTGCCAAGGCGACGGTTGGTTTCCTGGGCCTGCACCTTGATTTCACGGATGTCGACTTTGACCTCGCGCATGTCGATTTTCAGCTCCTTAACTTCTTCCGTCAGATGGTCGACGCGGCCCGTCAGGTGGTCGACGCTGGCAACGACATTGTCGATGCGCGCGCCCAGCTTGTCTTCCAGGCGCAGAAATCCGTTGACCATGGTTTCGGTCAACTGGGTGAAACGGCGCATGTTGTCCTCGCGGTCGCGGTCAGCGGCGCGCAATGCTTCGGCAAGCAGGGCGAGAATCTCCGAATTATTATCAGCCATGACGAGCGTAAGGGCGTGAGCGACGATTAAAACGTAAAACTACCGATAAAAGGCCAAAAACCGGCAATGAACGTACCTTCGCCCTTCGCTCCAGACTCTTCCTTTCTGTGCCAATTCCCCGCCCGCTGCGCCTCCTTGTCATCACGTATTATTGGCCGCCGTCGGGCGGGGCGGGCGTGCAGCGCTGCCTAAAATTTGTGAAGCACCTGGGCCATTTCAACGTGGAGCCCACCGTGATAACCGTAGACCCCGCCCAGGCCACCTACCCGGTGCTGGACGAAAGCCTGCTGGCCGAAGTGCCCGCCGGCGTGCGCATCATCCGCACTGGCACTTCGGAGCCGTTTGAGTCTTACAAAAGGCTGACCGGCCGCGCCGTACCCTACGGCGGATTCGCCAACGAAGGTAAGCCGGGCCTGCTGCAAAAGGCGTTGCGCTTTGTGCGCGGCAACCTGTTTATTCCGGACCCGCGCCGGGGCTGGAACCGCCACGCCCTGGCCGCCGTGGAAAAGCTGCTGGCCGCTGGCGAACAGTTTGATGCCGTGCTCACGTCGTCGCCCCCGCACTCCACCCAGCTCATTGGCCTGGAGCTGAAACGCCGCCACGGCCTGCGCTGGTTGGCTGATATGCGCGACCCTTGGACGGACATTTACTACTACAAAGACCTGCACCATACGCCATTGGCCGCCTGGCTTGATGCGCGCTACGAGCGCCAGGTGCTGACCCAGGCCAATGCCGTGCTGGTGACTTCGCCCGAAACCAAGCGGCTGTTTCAGGCCAAGCTGCCCCAGCTGCCTTCGGCAAAGTTTCACGTCCTGCCCAACGGCTACGACGAGTCGGACTTCCGCCATGCCTCCCAACCGCCTACCGACTGCCTGCGCATCACCCACACCGGCACCATCACGGAGCTGTATCAGGTAGAGCAGCTGCTGCGCGCCGTGGCCACTTGCGCCAGCACGCACCCCGATGTGCCCCTGCGGCTCCAGTTTGTGGGCCAGGTATCGGCCCAGCTGCGCGGCCAGATTGCACGGGCGGGCCTGCTGCCCATCACCGAATTTATCGCCTTTGTGCCCCACGATAAATCAGTAGAATATCTCCTGGAAGCTTCGGCGCTGCTAATGGCCATTCCGGACGTGCCGCGCAACTTCGGCATTTTACCCGGCAAAGTTTTCGAGTACCTGGCGGCGAATAAGCCCATTCTGTGCGTTGGCCCGGCGGGCTCCGATGCGGACCAATTGCTCCAGGAATGCGGCGCGGGCCAGGCCCTGCCCTACGAGAATTACGCCCTGATGCTGGAAACCCTGGAAGCCCTGGTGGCCCAGTGGCGCATTAATCCCAACCTGGATTTGCCGGCCGTGAGCCACTCGCGCTATTCCCGCCGGGCGCTGGCGGGGCAGCTGGCCGCGTTGGTTACTGCATGAGGTCGGCGGCCAGTTTTTCGCTGAACTGTTGGCTGGCGGCCCGTTGCAGGTGGTTGCCGTCGGTGGTGGCGTAGGGCTGGGTGCTGTAGTCGAGGTAGGGCACGGCGAATGCTGCCGCCGTTTGGCGCATCAATTGGTCGAAGCCGGGCTGGTAGGAGTCTTCCAATTGGAGCAGCGCGGGGCCCACGGGTAGCCGCACCAGCACCACCCGGCCGTGCAGTTTCAGGAATTCAATGGTTTGACGCAGGGCCAGCACCCGGCCAGCCGAGAAGTGCTGGCTGGCGGCCAGCTGGCGGTAATCCTGCAATTTTCGGGCGGTGCGGGCGCGCACCTGGGCGCTGGCGGTGCCGATGCGTACTTCGAGCCAGCCATCGGGGTGCAGGTGCTCGGTGGCGGTAGCGTAGTCGAGCAGGAGGCGGTAGAGCGGCTTGGTTTGGTAGCGGGTAAGGTAGGGCAGGTTGGGGTTCTGGCTGACCTGCCGGAGCTGGCCAATGAAGGACTGGCTTTCCGGAAACGCGCCCTCGGGCCCGGTGAGAGAAAGCGACCACGGGTCGACGGCGATGATGAACAGGCCTTTTTTTACGTCCGGCCGCAACTTGCGCTTGATGCTGGCTAGGTAGGCCGGGCCGTAGGGCGAATGCGTGAGCGTGAAGGCATAGTTGAGCAATGGTCCCTGAAACTGCCCACCCAGCCGCGCCGCCAGCACCGCCGGCCGAATACCCTGCGCCGCCCGTGAAGTCCCCAATACCAGCGAGCCCGCCGCTGGGCTGGTGAAGCGGCCGTAAAAGGCATCGACCCGCCCCTTGAGCACCACGGGCCCCAACAATAGCGCCCCCAGCAACACCGCGCCAGCCAGCAACGACAGCCGCCCCAGCAGCTTAGCAACAGCGGCTATCCCTGGCCTTGTCAAAATTGAAAGTAGATAAAGGACGTGCTATTGAAGACGCCCAGGTACAAAATCAGCAGGGCGAGGCCCACGTAGCCGGCCCACCGCGTAGCAAACGGCTGGGCCGCTACCCAAGCCTGCGGGCTGCGGTTACGGCCCAGGTATTCCACCCCCAGCATTGTCCCCACCCCGAGGGCCGCCACGGCGAGCTCGGGGCGGTAGTGCTGGGAAAATTCGAGCAGCAGCGTGCCAACCTGCCAGCCTTGCAGGCCCTGCCACCCGCGCAGCAGGTGTTGGCTGATGAACACGGCATCGCCGAGGGTATTGGCCCGGAAGAAAATCCAGGCATAGGCAACTAGTAGGAAGGTAACGAACACGCCCACCCCGCGCCGCAAGCCCGGATGCGCGGCCAAGCCCGTGCGCTTCGCCATTCGCTCACGCCACGGCCGCGCCCAGGTGCTGACGACCAGGTAAATCCCGTGCAGGCCACCCCAGACCAGAAACGTCCAGTTGGCCCCGTGCCAGAGGCCGCTGATGAGGAATACCGCCAGCAGGTTGCCATAGGCGCGGCGCGGCCCTACCCGGCTGCCGCCCAGCGGGATATAGAGGTAATCCCGAAACCAGCTCGACAGCGAAATGTGCCAGCGCCGCCAGAACTCCGGCACCGAAGCCGACAGGTACGGCTGCCGGAAATTCAGGTTAAAATCAAAGCCCAATACCCGGGCCGCGCCCCGCGCCAGGTCGGTATAGCCCGAGAAGTCGCCGTAAATCTGGAACGTAAAGGCCAGCGTGGCCAGCACCAGCAACGGCCCTTCCGGGTGCTGACGCGGGTTGTTGAACACCGGATTGACGAGCAGGGCCAGCCGGTCGGCCACCACCACTTTCTTGAACAGGCCCCAGGCCATGAGCCGGAGCCCGCTCACGATGCGCGCATAATCGAACGCATGCACCCGCCGAAACTGCGGCAGCATGTGCCCGCCGCGCTCAATCGGCCCGGCCACCAGCTGCGGAAAAAAGGCCACAAACAACGCAAACCGCCCAAAATTCCGCTCCGCCGCCAGCTGGCCCTGGTACACATCAATGATGTAGCCCACCGACTGAAACGTGTAGAACGACACGCCCACTGGCAGCAGCAGCCCCAGCGCCGGCACGGCGGCATGCGGCAAGTGCCAGGCCTGGGCCAGTTGCAAGGCCGCATCACGAAAAAAATTAAAGTACTTGAACACGAACAGCGTGCCCAGGTTGCTGGCCAGGCTGAGGTAGAGCCAGGGCCGGCGCGCCCGCTTGGTGGGCAGCTGGCTCATGCGGTAGCCGCTGTAGTAATCGAGCAGCGTGGTGGCCAACAGCAGAATGGCGTAGGCCGCCCGCCAGCTCATGTAGAAGTAGTAGCTGGCCAGCAGCAGCAGCGGCCCGCGCCACCGCGGCGGCAAGCCATAATAAAGCCCAACGACTATCGGAAAAAAGACGAGGAAATGGAGGGAATTGAATAGCATTCGCAACGCGAAAGTAGCTCCGACGGCCAAAGGTCGGGAGTGTAGCCTGGACTCTGCGAGTCCGGGCCTGAAGGACGGGGGGCATTAATACGGCCGGCCCAGGCCCGGACTCTGCGAGTCCGGGCTACATTTCACCTACTTTTGCAGTCTTGTTTTGGCTTACTTCTTTTCATGGCTCTCGACCTCAACCACAAATCCATCCTCGTTACGGGGGGCACCGGCTCCTTTGGCAAGCAATTCGTTCGCACCGTTTTCGAAAAATTCCCGCAGGTCAGACGCCTCGTGGTTTTCTCGCGCGACGAGCTGAAACAGTACGAGATGAGCCAGGAGTTTAGCCCGGCCAAGTACCCGGCCATCCGCTACTTCATTGGCGATGTACGCGATGAACAGCGCCTGCACCGCGCCTGCGAAGGCATCGATATTGTGATTCACGCCGCCGCCCTCAAGCAGGTGCCCGCCGCCGAGTACAACCCGATGGAGTGCATCAAGACCAATATTTTCGGGGCCGAAAACGTCATCAACGCCGCCCTGGACTCGGGCGTGAAGGAAGTGGTGGCCCTGAGCACCGACAAAGCCGCCGCGCCCATCAACCTCTACGGGGCCACCAAGCTCTGCTCGGATAAGCTCTTCGTAGCGGCTAACAATATGAAGGGCAGCCGTGATTTGCGCTTCTCGGTGGTGCGCTACGGCAACGTTATTGGTTCGCGCGGCTCGGTGGTGCCGTTCTTTTTGCAGGAGCGCCACAAAGGCGTGCTGCCCATCACCCACCCCGACATGACGCGCTTCAACATTTCGCTGGAGGAAGGGGTTGATTTGGTGCTCTACGCGCTGGAGCACGCCTGGGGTGGCGAAATTTTCGTGCCGAAAATTCCTTCCTACAAAATCACGGAAGTGGCCCGCGCCATTGGCCCGGAGTGCGAGCAAAAAATCGTGGGCATCCGCCCCGGCGAGAAGCTGCACGAGGCCATGATTACCGAAACCGACGCCCTAAGCACGGTGGAACTCGACCGCTACTACGTCATCCTGCCCTCGATGCCCACCTGGAACGTGGACAAATTTATAGAGGCCTTCCACGGCCGGCGCGTGCCCCTGGGTTTCCAGTACGACTCGGCCAACAACGATGACTGGCTGAATGCGGAGCAGATTCGGGACGAAATCCGCCTGCACGTCGATGCCAACTTTACGGCGTAGCTTATTTTTAAGCTATTAGCTGACAGCTGTTAGCTGTTAGCTCTCTTTTTCGAGAAACCCGCTAACAGCTACCAGCTAATGGCCAACAGCTTACCAATACCCACCCGGCCGCTCCCCTACGGCCGCCAAAACATCACCGACGCCGATGTGGCCGCCGTCACGGCCGCCCTGCGCGCCGACTACCTCACCCAGGGCCCCACGGTGGCCGAGTTCGAAAAGCAGTTTGCCGCTTACATCGGGGCGCAGTACGCCGTGGCCGTGAGCAACGGCACGGCGGCCCTGCACCTCTGCGCCCTGGCCCTGAACGTGCAGCCCGGCCAGCGCGTCATCACCACGCCGCTTACGTTTTCGGCCTCGGCCAACTGTGTGCGCTACTGCGGCGGCGAAGTGCACTTTGCCGACATCGACCCGGCCACCGGCCTGATTGATTTGGCCAAGGTGCGGGCCTTGCTCGAAGCGCATCCCAAAGGCTACTTTACCGGTCTTATTCCGGTTGATTTTGCCGGGCTGGCCGTGAACCTGGAGGAAGCCCGCCAGCTGGCGACTGAGTTTGACCTCTGGATTATTGAGGATTCCTGCCACTCCCCCGGCGGCTTTTTCATTGACTCGAAGGGCCAGGAGCAACGCTGCGGCAACGGCCAGTTTGCCGACCTCGCCATCTTCAGCTTCCACCCCGTGAAGCACATTGCCACTGGCGAGGGCGGCATGGTGACCACCAACTCCGAGCCGCTCTACCACCACCTGCTGCGCCTGCGCACCCACGGCATCACCCGCGACCCGGCCGACCTTCAGCGCGTGCCCGACGGCGGCTGGTACATGGAAATGCAGGAGCTCGGCTACAACTACCGCCTGCCCGATTTCAACTGCGCCCTCGGCCTGAGCCAGCTCGCCCGCGCCGATGAGGGCCTCGCCCGCCGCCGCCAGCTTGCCGCCCGCTACGATGCCGCCTTCGCCGAAATGGGGGGCGTAACGGTACTGGCCCCCGGCCGGCCCGGCCACGCCTACCACTTGTATGTAATTCAAGTAGCGCATCGGCTGGATTTATATGACTTTCTGAAAACCAAGCAGATATTCTCCCAGGTGCACTACATCCCGGTGCACCGCATGCCGTATTACGAAAGCCTGGGTTGGCGGGCAGGCGACTTTCCGCTGGCCGAAGATTACTACGCCCATTGCCTCAGCATTCCCATGTTTCCGACCCTCACCGACGCGGAACAGGACTACGTAGTGGCGTGCATCAGCTCTTTTTTAATGAGGAATGAAGAATGAGGAATGAGGAATTGCTGGCGTAATCCATGATGGTAACGACTGGCTTCTTCTCGCCCCTAACTCAATTCCTCATTCTTCATTCCTCATTCTTCATTGACCTTGCAGCACACCCCACAAGAAGACTTCTGGTCTGGCGATTTTGGCCGCGAATACACCGACCGCAACTCGCGCCCGCTCGACGAGTGGAATGAATTTTACCGCAGCATCTACGGCCACACCAAGCTGGAGATGAACGCTGAGTTCCTTGGCACCCTGCCCCGCGAGGCCCGCATTCTGGAGGTGGGCTGCAACACCGGCATGCAACTCGTGGGCCTGCAAGCGGCCGGCTTTACCAACCTCTACGGTGTGGAACTGCAAGGCTACGCTGTGGAGAAAGCCCGCGACTTCGTGCGTGGCGTGAACATTCTGCAAGGCAGCGGTTTCGATTTGCCTTTCAAGGACAACTACTTCGACGTGACCTGCACCAACGGCGTGCTCATCCACATCGCGCCCGACGACCTGCCACGCATCATGAGCGAGATGGTGCGCTGCTCGGGCCGCTACATCATGGGCTACGAGTATTACGCCCCCGAAACCACGCCCATTAAGTACCGCGGCAACAACGGCTTCCTCTGGAAAACTGACTTTGCCCAGGTCTTTCTGAATCATTTCCCGAACCTGCGCCTGGTGAAGCAGCAGCTGTACCCCTACATCAACGATGCCGAGCGCGGCAACCAGGACGTCGTATACCTGCTCGAAAAAATATCCGCCTGATGCAGCGCGCCGGCATCATTTCGCAGGTGCGGATGGGTAGCACCCGGCTTCCCAGCAAGGTGCTTCTGCCGGCCGCCCGCCGCCCGCTGCTCGACTACCACGTCGCGCGAGCCCGGCAGAGCGGCCTGCCCATTTACCTGGCCACCACCACCGAGCCAGCCGACGACGTGCTGGCCGCCTACGCCGAAACCAACCACATTCCCTACCACCGGGGCAGTGAGGCCGACGTGCTGGCCCGCTACTACGAGACGGCCCAAAAATTCGGCCTCGACGTAATCGTGCGCGTCACCTCCGACTGCCCGTTGGTGGATGGTCTGCTAATCGGGGCAGCCGTAGCGCGGTATTTGGCCGAAGGCAACCCGCTGGTATACCGCTCCAATGCCATTGTACGCACGTTTCCGCGCGGGCTGGACTTTGAGATTTTCTCGATGCAAATGCTCACCGAGGCGTACACCAATGCGGCACTACCATACGAGCGCGAGCATGTCACGCCCTACCTCAAAGCCAATTCGGCCACGGCCGGCCGCCTCATTTACCGCGACGAAGTGTGGCCCGGCGGCGACTTCAGCCGCTTCCGCATCACGCTGGATACGGCCGAGGATTACGCGGTGTTAAAGGCGCTAATTGAACAGCACCACGCCCAGGATTTGAACGTGGCCGACCTGCTGGCCCTGCTCGAAGCCCACCCCGAAATCATGGCCCTTAACGCGCATATCGAGCAAAAAACCACATGACCCTGCCCGATACTCTGCGCCTGAACAAGTTCGGCTTCTACGAAATCAAGGACAAGCCGACACCCGCCGAACTGAGCGACTACTACGCCAAGCGCTACTACCAGGAAAACCTGACCACCTACCAGCCCGAATATCCGGCCGAGGAGTTGGAGCATATCGAAGGCAAGCTCCGGCTGCGCCACTGGGTGTTGGAGCAGCTGCGCAAGGGCAGCGGTGCCGGCTCGTTTCTCGACATTGGCTGCGGGGAAGGCTGGGCGCTCGACTACTTCCAGCGGCAGGGCTGGGAGGTGCTAGGCCTTGATTTTAGCAGCTTCAGCCTCGAAAAGTTTCATCCGGCCCTACGCGGCCAGCTGCGCACCGGCGACTTGTACGAAGAGGTGCACAAGCTGGTAGCCACTGGCGAACAATTCGACGTTTTGTGGCTGGATAACGTGCTCGAACACGTCCTCGAACCGGCTGAGTTGCTGCGCCACTGCCGCACCCTTATCAAACCCAGTGGCGTGCTGGTGGTGGACGTACCCAACGATTTTTCGGCCCTGCAACTAAACCTGCTGGACAGCGGCCAGATTGACCGGCCCTTCTGGGTAGTTCTGCCCGACCACCTCTCCTATTTCAACCCCACGGGCCTGCGCAACATAGCCGAAGCCACGGGCTGGCGAACCGCAAAAGTCATTGGCGACCAACCTATTGACCTCAACCTGCTAAACCCCGCAGCCAACTACGTTATGAACCGCGCCGTGGGCAAAGCCGCCCACCAAGCCCGCCTCGCTCAAGACAACCTCTTGCTCCGCACGGCCTCCCTACCAGCCGTGGCGGCCTACTACGAAGCCATGGCGGCCGTGGGGCTGGGCCGCAGTATTGTTGCATTTTTGCAGCCGATTTAGTTGTTAGTTGCTTGTTGTCAGTTATCAGGTTGTTCTGATTTAACCAAGGCTAGCGACAAAATTCTGACAACTGACAACTAATAACGAACAACTAAAATGTCTCCTATTTCCGTGCTCAGCGGGGCATCAGCGCCCGAGCAGTTGCGCCGCGAAGGCTTCGCCCAAACCCTGCGCGAGTCGCCCATCCCAAACACCGAGCTGCTCAATAACCTGGGCCTGTACCTCAACCGGCAGACGTTTTCGCGCCTGCTATTCTTCACTGAGCTCTACCAGCAAATCATCCCGGTGCACGGCGTGGCCATGGAATTCGGCGTGCGCTGGGGCCAGAACCTGGCACTAATGCACGCGCTGCGCGGCATCTACGAGCCGTTCAACTACAACCGGAAAATCATTGGCTTCGATACTTTCGGTGGTTTTCCGTCCGTCGATACCAAGGACGGCGACCGCGTGAAAGCCGGCGACTACGGCGTAAG
>JBBQSQ010000024.1:0-31963 GCA_038213745.1 Cytophagales bacterium | reverse complement strand
GGGCGGCACGGTTTGGGCGTGTAGCGCCGCGGGGGCCAGCCCCAGCGCGACCAGCAACGAAGCGAAAAAGTGTTTCATAAGCCAAGCGAAGCAAAAAATGGGAAATGGAATAAAAAACCGGGCAACGGAAAGGCGCAAAGGTACGGCCCTGGCTGCGGGCTGCTGAGCCTGCGCCCGTTACCAAACCAAGAATACTTCGGCCGTACTTTCGTGCCCACTTCATTGCCCCAACACCCTTCATTTCCTTCCCCCATCAAATGGCCGACATCACCCCCGCCGAACTCCTCCAGCGCCAGCAAGCCGGCGAAACCCCCAACATTATCGACGTGCGCGAACCCTGGGAATTCGACGAAGCCCGCATGCCCGGCGCGCAGAACATTCCCCTCGGCACGCTGCCCGAAAAGCTCGACGACATCGACGCCTGGAAAAACCAGGAAATCATCGTGCACTGCAAAAGCGGGGCCCGCTCGGCCTCGGCTAAAGCCTTCCTCACCCAGCAGGGGTTTACGAATGTGCGTAATCTGGTGGGTGGCTACCAGGCGTACTCGGCCGGGTAACCTCACCCCCCAGCCCCCTCTCCTTGGGGAGAGGGGGAGCTGAGAGCCAACACCTTTTAATCATTCATTAGGCTCCCCTCTCCCCAAGGAGAGGGGCCGGGGGTGAGGTTACGCCACCACCAGCCGCCCATCGGCCGCGTAGGCCAGCTCGCCGCGGTCTACCAGCTCGCGCACGGCCGCCGCATCTTTCGGCGGGAACGCGGCCAGCAGCTCGCGCGGCGACAGCGCCGCCGCGCGCAGTTGTGCTAGCAGCGGTCCATGCAGCGAAGGGGCCTGCGCGGCCGCCTGGGCCGCTTTTTTCTCCGCCAGGCAGCTGTCGCACACGCCGCAACGGGCCGGGTCGGCTTCGTCAAAGTAGGCCAGCAGCAGCTGCTGGCGGCAGCGGGTGCCGGCCGTGTACTGGGCCACGGCGTTGGTTTTGTGGCGGGCCAGGTCGCGGGCGGCCGTCATGCGCACCTGGTCGATGGGCAGCTTGGGGGCGTCGAAGCGCGGCGTGGTGAACATGGCCTGCGGCGACTCCTGCCGGGGCTGGTAGTGCAGGATGCCCGCCGTGTGCAGGTAGCGCAGCTGCTGGCGCACCTCCACCACGCTGCGGCGCAGGTGCGTGGCCAGCGAATTCTCCGAAATGGTCTGGAAATCGGCAAATAGCTCGCCGCCGTGCAGCCGCAGCAGCGCCTTTATCAGCAGGTCGTGCTGCGCATTGGCCACCTGAAAGGCGTACAAATCCTGGTGGTTGAGGATGAGGTGCACCCGCGCCGGGCTGTTCACGGCCTCGTTCAGCTGCACAAATCCCTCGCGCTGCAAAATCTTCAGTGAATTGTGCGCGTCCACGGCCTTAATGCGGTAGGTTTCGGCAAACTGCTGAATATCAAACTCGAACGCGGCCAGCTCGCCGCCGCCCACCGCTGTGCGCGAGTAGTTGGCCAGCGCCTGGTATACGCGCCGCACCGTGTCCAGGGGCGGAAACGACTGATTGGTGCGGCGGCGCAGCTCGTCGGCATCGTTGGGGCCGGCCAGCAGGACGGCGAAGGCGTACTGGCCATCGCGCCCGGCCCGGCCGGCCTCCTGGTAGTAGGCCTCCAAGGTGTCGGGCGCGTCCAAGTGGGCCACGAGGCGCACGTCGGGCTTGTCGATGCCCATGCCAAAGGCGTTGGTGGCCACGATGACCCGGATTTTATCCGCAATCCAGTCCTGCTGCACCTGGGTGCGTTTCTCGGAAGGCAGCCCGGCGTGGTAGGCGGCGGCCGAAAACTTGTGCTGCTGCAAAAACGCCGCTGTGTCTTCCGTTTGCCGGCGGGTGCGGGCGTACACGATGCCGGTTTTGGTGGGCCCCACGCCGCGCACCACTTCCAGCAGCCGGCGCAGCTTGTCCTCCGTGTGAAGCACCGAGTACGAGAGCTTGGGCCGCGCAAAGCTCTGCCGAAACACCCCGGAGCTTGGCCTAAACTTCAGCTTCTCCACGATGTCGGCCTGCACCTGCGCCGTGGCCGTGGCCGTGAGCGCAATCACCGGGGTGCCCGGCGGCAAGGCCTCGCGCAGCTCCGCGATGCGCAGGTAGGGCGGCCGGAAATCGTAGCCCCACTGCGAGAGGCAGTGGGCCTCGTCCACGGCCAGCAGGCCCACGTTCATCTTCGCCACCCGCACCTGAAACAGCTCGGTGAGCAGCCGCTCGGGCGACACGTACAGGAATTTCACGTTGCGGCCGTACACGCAGTTGTCTAGCGCATGGTCGATTTCCTGGTGGCTCATGCCCGCGTAAATGGCTTCCGCTTTCAGCCCGCGCTTGCGCAGGTTGTCCACCTGGTCCTTCATCAGCGCAATCAGCGGCGATACCACCACGCAGATGCCCGGCAATGCCAGGGCCGGCACCTGGAAGCAGATGCTCTTGCCGCCGCCCGTGGGCAGCAGCGCCAAGGTATCGTGCCCCGCCAGCACCGAATCAATGATTTCCGCCTGCCCTGGCCGGAAAGCCGCGTGCCCCCAATGCTCCTTCAGCAGGGCCAGCGGCGAGGTTTCGGTAGGAGCGGAGGGCATAGGGGCGAAGGTACAAACCCACTCGCCTGTCGTTGCGCGTTGAACACGCTACGCATGTAAGCAGGGGCAGAACGCGGCATTCCTTCTGGCACACGTGATGCGCCGTGCTGCCGCAATAATGCTTTCGGAAGGAGTTTGCGAAACTCGTCCCAAAGTAGCATTTCGTGAACTTTGAAAGGTGAACGGGTTTTTTGAACCGCAACCACTCGTTTTTCTGCTTATACCAAGCTTCTTCTGTATTCGCGGGCACGTGGTTGCGTCGCTCAAGAAAAAGAGCATTATTTGTGCCTACTTTCGACCGCTCAATTCTCTGCCATGAAATTCAGATTATTCTATTCATTCCTTTTGGCACTGACTTTGCTGGCTCCGCTGGCTTCCTGCTCCAAGAAAAAAGACCCGGAGCCAACAGTAATTGGCACCTGGCAGCACCTGACGACCCGTATCCAAAGCACGTTCGATGCCGACCCCAGTCGCAACACTGATTTCACGCACAACCATGTGAATCGTCAGGTGATATTCGCCGCCGATGGCACCTGTCTAACGGTGGTAGACCCGGGCTCGGGCGTGGACAGCAAGTCCGACTACTCATTAAGCGGTCGCACGATTACCTACTCATCGTACTCGCCCAGATATACTTATAAAGAAGAAATAATAGAGCTTTCCGCCTCGCGTATGGTCCTATTTAGGAACTTAGATGATGGAAGTGTTTGGTCTAACATCCACACAACACTGACCTCCACTTACTCGCGGTAAGCTGGTTTTAGACTTAAAAAAGCCCCGCACATGCCGGGACTTTCATTTCTCTACTTATTGACATCCTGGCGTTGGGGTGAAAGGGGCAACAAACTTATAGGGTCACGGAGGCTATCAGGCAAGAGTCAGTAGGCTTACAGGAAAGCTAATGCAAGGGGGCGTCATCAGTCCATAAAGGTGCGCTCGTTCAAGAAAACGGTTGAATTCTTCGCCTAATTAAGTTTCCTGCATTTCACAACGTTAAGACGCTCAGCAAATGTTTCCGAGATGTGGATTCAGCAGCACCAGCGCTAAAGACGTTTGATTTCACCGCAACCAATTAAGAAGGTATGCTAATAGGCCACAAAAAAGCCCGACACCTCACGGCACCGGGCTTCCCAATTGCGTCAATCGAAGCTTAAGCGGCTACTTTCTCGCCGTTCTCACGGTCGTCGATGGCTTTGCGCAGCTTGGCGATGGCCTGTACGGCGCGCTCCTCATCCAGACGGTTGATGTTGAGCAGCATCTTCGTTTTCTCCGGGCGGGTAATCACCGGATGGTTCAGCAAGCGGATGATTTCCTCCTTCTGCGCCGCCGTGGCGTACTGCACGGGCGCAGCAGCGGCAGTTTCGGCCGCTACGGCCGGAGCCTCGGTGGGCAGCACCTGCATGGCGGGCACAGGCAGCGCAACTGTCGGCGCGGGAGCCGCTGCGGCAACCGTGTTGGTGTTGTAGTCCATCTCCTCGGCGGGCGTGGGCTCGTAGCCAGCGGCGCGGATTATCCAGGCCAAGCAGTTGCGGTAAGCCTTGCCGATGGCGCGGGTCTGGGCCATGCTCATGATGGCAAACTCCTGGTAGAATTTCTTGCCGCTCTCTTTGTTCGAGCACACCGCGAAGCCCGCGCCCACCGTGGTGCCGTGGCGCAAGTCAAACAGCGTCACTTTGGCCTGATACTTCAACTCCTCGGGGCTGCCCACGTTGATGACGTGCTCCACGATGGGCACGATGCCCAGGCGCGAGCCGGCGTACTGCCAGCCCTCCACGTTCACAAACTCCTTGCCCTGCACGTTGGTCGTGAGCTTGTTGTCCTTAATGAACTTAGCGAGGTCCTTCGCCAAATCCAGCGTTTCGTCGGAGCGCGAAATATCGTAGCTCTCAACTTTGACTTTTTTGGTAATGTCCTTGGTGGTTTTGGGGGCCTCGTTCATGGCGATGTTATTTTTTAATGTGTCCAACTGATGTTCGTGTCTATAACCCAAAGGTAGAAAGAAACGTGCCAAAAAAGCCAAAAATATTGGTAAATTTTGTTGCTGTGTAACAGCGAGTTATGTGCATCAACATTTTATATTTCTTCGTCGGCAAAGCTAACGCGATTGGGAATACCTGTTTGCAGCATTCCGTCTGTGCCAACTGGGCTCTGCCAAGCCCCATAAGTACGGCTCCTCGGCGTGCCGGCCGCGCTGCGTTGGCTTTTTGCGTACGGAAAGCAGTTGATAATATAATATAAATTGTATATTTGATTATTAACAAGCGGCCTACGTTTAAACGCTTGCCCGTTCGGAAAGCATTTCGCACTTGCTCACTTAGGTGCCTCCTTACCTATGAAGAATCAAATTTGGCTGCCGTGCCTGTTAATCAGCGGGCTTTGCGTGGGTATCGTGGGCTACACCACCCGCGCGGGCGGGGAGCAGGCCCGGCGCACGGTTTCGTATACGCCCGACATCCCGCGCACCTGGGACAGCACGGCCATGGCCAGGTTCGAGCTGCCCCTGGCCTCCGTCAAGGCCTCGCCTCGGCACGTGCCCAGCGCCTATTACTACCAACTGCCCGAGCGCGTAGCCTACAAAACATACCCGGTCTACGCGCCGGGCCGCGAGCCCAAGGGCTACTGGGAGTCCCTTAAAAAGCTGGAGCCCGAGGTAGTATTCGACCCCAAAACGCTGCACACCGAGGCCGACTGGATTAAGGCGGGCGAGCAGCTCTTCGAAATGCCCATCGACACGAACGGTGCCGTCATCAACACGGCAGAAGCCCGCAACCCCGCGTTCTACACCTACACCAGGGTGCCGCTCACCCCCAACGGAATCATGCCCTACGCGCGCTACGTCATCGGCAAAAAAGGGCGCGTGGTGCTCGGCAATCTCTCGTGCGCCATGTGCCACACCCGCGTCGAGAAAAACGGCTTGGTGCTGAAAGGGGCCCAAGGTAATTTCCCCGGTGACCGGACCACGGCCTGGGAAATTCGCAACGATGCCAATTTTCCTGAGCCGGCCGTGCAGTACGTGACCGGTGCGCTCTTCGACGCGCCCTTCGTGCCGGACGACCCCAATTCGCGGCTCAGCCGCAAACCTGCTGAGGAAATAGCGCAGGCCTACGAGGCGCTGCCGCCCGGCACCAACGGCCGGCAGGGCACCAGCCTCCTGTTTCCGCCCGCGGTGCCGGACCTCATCGGCGTGCAGGGACGCACCTACCTCGACAAAAGCGGCTTGGAGCGGCACCGCAGCATCGGCGACATGATGCGCTACATCGCCATCAACCAGGCCATGGATTTGATGGCCACCTACGACGGCTACGTTCCCGTGGGCCCCAAGCATGCTTCTTTGCCGCCGGCCGGCAAAAGCCGGTTTCCCGGCACATTTAACCGATACAGCGAGGCGCAGCTTTTTGCCTTGGCCAAGTACGTGTACTCGCTTAAGCCGCCCATCAACCCCAACCAGCCCACGGCTTTGTCCAAGCGCGGCAGCCAGCTTTTCGTCAAGGAAGGCTGCGTGAGCTGCCACACCCCACCGCTCTACACCAACAACATGCTCACGCCCGTCGATGGCTTCGCGGTGCCCGAGGAGCACCGCAGGAAGTACGATATCTTCGAAATATCCGTTGGCACCGACCCCGGCTACGCCCTCAAAACCCGCCGTGGCACGGGCTACTACAAGGTGCCGTCGTTGCGCGGCGTGTGGTACCGCGGCCCCTTCCTGCACGACGGCTCGCTGGCCACCCTCGGCGACGTGCTGGACCCCCGGCGCTTGCGCGACGACTACGTGCCCACCAGCTTCAAGGGGGCGGGCGTGGCCACCAAAGCCGTGCGTGGCCACGAGTTCGGCCTGGAATTGGCCCCCGCCGACCGCGACGCCCTGCTCGCCTTTCTGAAAACGCTGTAGCCCTTGTTTATGAAACTTTTCGTTGCGCTGGGCTGGCTGTTGCTGCACTTCCCGGCCGGCGAGCGGCAGGTGAAAGAATCGGCGGTAGCCTTCCAGATTGCCAACGCCGGGTTCGCCGTCGACGGCACGCTCTCGGGCCTGGAAGCCACGGTGCAGTTCGACCCCGCCCACCTGGCGCAGGCCGTCATTCGGGCGTCGATGCCGGTCAGCACTATTCAGACGGGCATTTCGCTGCGCGACCAGCACTTGCTGAAGCCTGATTATTTCGACGCCGACCAGTTCCCACTCATCACCTTGCAGTCCGTCTCGTTTCGTGAAACGGGCCCCGCGCACTACGAAGGCCTGTTTACGCTGACCATGAAGGGCATTTCGCGCGCAGTAAAGCTGCCGTTTACCGTATCGGCGGCCCACGAGTTCGAGGGCAAGCTGCGGGTCAACCGACTGGATTTCAACGTGGGCAAGAAAAGCCTAATCCTGGCCGACGAGGTGACCGTCAGCATCCGCCTGGTCCTAGCCAAAGCCGGCTGAGCCGCCTTACCCGCCTTCCACAATGTGGCCGTCGCGCATCACAATTTTACGGTCGGCCATGTCGGCCAGCTGCTCGTTATGCGTCACAATCACAAAGGTCTGGCCCAGCTCCTTCCGCAGCAGGAAGAAAATCTGGTGCAGCTCCTGGGCATTCTTGGTGTCGAGGTTGCCGCTGGGTTCGTCGGCGAAGATGATTTCAGGAGAGTTAATCAGCGAGCGGGCCACCGACACGCGCTGCTGCTCGCCGCCGCTCATTTCGCTGGGCTTGTGCTCGGCGCGGTGCTCCATGTTCATCATGGCCAGGAGCTCACGGGCCCGCACGCGCACTTCTTTTTCGGTGCGGCCGGCCAGGTAGGCGGGCAGGCAAACGTTTTCCAGGGCCGTGAACTCGGGCAGCAGGTTGTGGAACTGGAAAATGAAGCCGATGTGCCGGTTGCGAAACCGGGCCAAATCGTTGCGCCCCAGCGAGCTAACCGACTCGCCATCAAAGAGAATATCCCCCGAGTCCGGGCTGTCCAGCGTGCCCAAAATGTGCAGCAGCGTGCTTTTGCCCGCCCCCGAGGAACCGACAATGCTCACGATTTCCGATTTCTCAATCGTTAAGTCGATGCCCTTGAGCACGTTCAAGGAGTTGTAGCTCTTGTGAATGTTAATAGCTTGCAGCAACGGCGGGCAGCGATAGTCGTGAGAGATGCGTAAGGACAAAGCTACGCACAATCTGCGCGGTGCTCTACGTAGGTTTATACGCCGCAAGCCGGTTAGTGGCGTTGGCTTTTTGCCCAGGCATTCGATTTTTCCCATGAGTCTTCCTTTTTTTTCGTGGCGGCGGGCGGGGCTGCTGGTCGTGCTGGGTTTGGGCGCTTTGCTGCTGCTGTGGGCGCGGCCCCGCCGCCAGCGCCCGCACGAAACTGCCCAGGAAGCGCAGCGGCTGGCCACGGCCCCCTCGGCTTTTGGGGCCGTTCTCGCCCCGCAGCACCCCGGCCGGACCGTGCCCGACAGCCTGCGCCTGCGCGGCGTGAGCTGGGTGGGCGGCGATTCCATCACCGCGGCCGACCTGGCCCCGCTGCTGCAAAACCACGTTACCTGGATTGCCCAAATGCCGTTTGGCTGGCAGGGCGGGAGCGCCGAACCCGCGATTCGGACCAACACCGGCCGGCCGGCCGGCCGCCACCGCGGCCTGTGGGGCGAGAGCGACGCCGGCATTGTCTATACCGCGCGGCTGGCCCGGCCGCACGGCATCCGCACGCTGCTCAAGCCGCATTTGTGGGTGGGGGGCAGCAGTGCCTGGCCCGGCGATATCAACATGACCAGCGCCGCCGACTGGGACGCCTGGTTTGCCAGCTACACGGGTTTTATGCTCCACTACGCGCAGCTGGCCGAAACGGCGCACCTCGACGGCCTGTGCATCGGTACCGAGCTGCTGCACGCCACCGAGCCGGCCCACGAACAGGCCTGGCGCACGCTCATTGGCCAGATTCGGCTCGTGTACCACGGCCCGCTCACTTACGCGGCCAACTGGAGCGGCGAGTATCAGCAAATTCGATTTTGGGACGCGCTGGATTACGTGGGCATTCAAGCCTATTTCCCGTTGAACCCGGCGGATAGCCCATCGCTCGATACGCTGCTCTGCGGCTGGCAGCCCCACCTGCGCGCCCTCGCCGCCTGGCAGCGAAAAATCAAAAAGCCAGTCGTCTTCACTGAAGTGGGCTACAAAACCACCCCCGATGCCGCCGCCCGGCCCTGGGAGTGGCCCGAGCGCACAGCCGCCCTGCAAACACCCGACGAGGCTACCCAGGCCCGCTGCTACGAGGCCATGTTCCGGGCGTGCTGGGGCCTGCCGTGGCTCAAGGGCATGTTCATTTGGAAGTGGTACCCGGGGCTGGCTGCCGATGGCCCGGCCCGCCGCCACGCCGATTTTACACCCCAGCACAAGCCCGCCGAAGCCGTTTTGGCCCGGTGGTATGGGCAATAGGCAGCCGTAGCGCGGACTTTTAGTCCGCGCCTGCATCCCATCAACTCAATCGCAGCGCGTGGGCCAACGCGGACTAAAAGTCCGCGCTACGGCGTAATCAAAGCCAACTGCCGTACTTTCGCGTCAGCAACCGAAGGTCAGCGAAGCTAAATCCACCCCTTTACTGTTTTTATGAACATTCACGAATATCAGGGCAAGGAAATCCTGAAAAAATACGGCGTCCGCGTGCAGGAAGGCATCACCGCCGATACCCCCGAGGAGGCCGTAGCCGCCGCCGAGAAGCTCACCGCCGACACTGGCACCAGCTGGTACGTCCTCAAGGCGCAAATCCACGCCGGTGGCCGGGGCAAAGGGGGCGGAGTGAAACTCGCTAAGGGCATCGACAAGGTGAAGGACATTGCCGAAAGCATTCTTGGCATGCAGCTCATCACCAAGCAAACCGGTCCTGAAGGCCGCAAGGTGCATAAAATCCTGGTTGCGCAGGACGTGTATTACCCCGGCGCTTCGGAGCCGAAAGAGTACTACATGAGCGTGCTGCTGGACCGTGAGCTGGGCAAAAATGTCATCATCTACACCACCGAGGGCGGCATGGACATCGAGGAGGTGGCTGAGTCGCACCCCGAGAAAATTCACCGCGAGCACGTGGACCCTTCGGTAGGCCTGCAAGGCTTCCAAGCCCGCAAAATCGCCTTCAACCTTGGGTTGGAAGGCGAGGCGCAGAAGGAAATGGTGAAGTTCGTAACCGCTTTGTATAAGGCCTACGACGAAACCGATTCCAGCATGTTCGAAATCAACCCGGTGCTGAAAACGTCGGACAACAAAATACTGGCTGTTGATGCCAAGGTGACGCTGGACGAAAACGCCCTGTATCGTCATAAGGATTTCGTGGCCCTGCGCGACTTCAACGAGGAAGACCCCCTGGAAGTGGAAGCCAGCCAGAACAACCTGAACTACGTGAAGCTCGACGGCAACGTGGGCTGCATGGTGAACGGTGCCGGCCTGGCCATGGCCACCATGGACATCATCAAGCTTAGCGGCGGCGAGCCGGCCAACTTCCTCGACGTAGGGGGTGGAGCCAACGCCCAGACGGTAGAAGCGGGTTTCCGCATCATCCTGAAGGACCCGAACGGAAAGGCCATCCGGATTCACATCTTCGGCGGCATTGTACGCTGCGACCGGGTGGCCAACGGCGTGGTAGAGGCCTACAAAGCCATCGGCGACATCCGCGTGCCCATCATCGTGCGCCTGCAAGGCACCAACGCCGAAGAAGGGGCCCGCATCATTGATGAAAGCGGCCTGAAAGTATCGTCGGCCGTGCTGCTGAAGGATGCCGCTGCCCGCGTGAAGGAAGTGCTGGCGGCTGCCTAGCGGCAATTATAAATTTTGAATTATAAATTATAAATGCCCGCCTGACGATTCAGGCGGGCATTTATAATTTATAATTCAAAATTTATAAATCATTTCCCTTCAGAAATGCCGGCATTCTCTTCGGCTTGCACCGGAATGGCCTTGCCCATCACGCGCAACTCAACTTCCATGTTGCCACGGGTTCCTACCGAGTAGGGGCAAATTTTGTGGGCCTGCCGGACCATCTCAACGGTTTTGGCTTCGTCGAATTTCTTCAAATCAACGTCCAGAACGGCGCTGAGGCCATAGCCTTCGCCTTCTTGGAATAGCGTGACGGAGCACTGCACCGAGCTCTCCTTATCGAGGGTGTCGCCGGCGCGCTGGGCCGTAACGAGCAGCGCCTGCTGGAAGCACGAGGCATAGCCGGCGGCAAACAGCTCTTCCGGGTTGGTAGCGCCCTTTTTGCCGCCCAGCCCTTCGGGAACGGACATCTCTAAATCAATGGTTCCGGTGGTGGAGCGAACGTGGCCGCTGCGGCCACCAACGGCCGAGGCATCGGCCGTGTACAGGTTCTTTTTCATAAAAGCGTGCGTGGAAAATGACGGTTTCGATACCCAATTACAGGTAGCTTAACTGATTTTAGGACGCTGGGGTTATGGCTGCAGTGCGCAGCAGCGAGGAATTTGCCGCCGAATTTGGTCACCCTCGCTTTTGTGGCTACTTTTGCAGCCTAATCCGGCCGCGTCGTACAACGGATAGTATGAGAGTTTCCGAAGCTCTTGATTTAGGTTCGATTCCTAACGCGGCCACTAAAAGCCCCGCCTCCAGCCTGGAAGTGGGGCTTTTGCTTTTGAGGATGGGGAGGAAATGCGTCTTGGAAAGGTGGGCACCGGGACGATAAAAAAACCTAATGCTGCCATTTGGTTGTATAATTGCGCAGTACTGTACTCTCACCCCAACGCCCAATCCCGATGAATACGAAATATTTCTTCGCCACCGCAGCCCTGACCGTAGCTTTTGCTACACCCGTTTTTGCTCAGGATATGAAAACCAAGAGCGACGACGAGAAAACAAAAACTACCGTCGACGGCATGACGACCAAGACTAAAATGGCCGACGACGGCAAAATGAAAGTTAAAGGCAAAAATGAGGCTGGCGACAAAATGAAAGCCAAAACCAAGCCCCGCTCCGAGGCCGACCGTAAAAAGATGGGCATGAAAGACGGCTCAATGGACATGAAAGACGGTTCGATGAGCATGAAAGAAGGCTCGATGGGCGACGGTGTGATGGTAGGCGGGGCCATGATGACCCCCAATAAAGACATCGTGGACAACGCCGCGGGTAGTGCCGACCACACCACGCTGGTAGCCGCCGTGAAGGCCGCAGGCTTGGTTGAGACCCTGAAAAGCGCCGGTCCCTTCACCGTATTTGCACCCACGAATGCTGCTTTTGACAAGCTTCCCGCCGGCACCGTGGCCTCGCTGGTGACGCCCGAAATGAAGCCTACGCTCACTAAAATTCTTACCTACCATGTAGTGCCCGGTCGCCTCATGGCAGCTGACTTGAAGGATGGCCAGACGCTCACCACCGTGGAAGGCGAGACGCTAACGGTAATGGTTTCCGGCAGCAGCGTGATGCTGAAAGATGCGAAAGGTGGTATGTCCACCGTAACCATTCCGAATGTTGTTTCAAGCAACGGCGTAACCCACGTAGTCGATACCGTGCTGATGCCCGCTAAATAAATTCAGGTAGGCACGGCTAACGCCGAACTATAAAAAAGGCCCGTCAGCGTACTGACGGGCCTTTTTCTATGACCGATTATTTCGGATGAATACCGAGGGCGCTCGCCGCTAATTAACTATCAAGCGCTTCCCGACGGTGCGGCCATCGGCCAGTGTGAGGCGCACGGTGTAGACGCCGGCCGGCAAGGTGGGCAGGGCCAGCGTGGCTTGCCCGGCCTGCGCGCTGGGCTGTTCCCATACGCGGCGGCCCAGGGCATCGAGCACGGTGGCGTGGGCGAAGGTTGGGCCCGCCACCGAAACGGTGCCGTGCGCCGGGTTGGGGTAGAGGCTGAAAGCGGCGGCTTCGCGGGCTGCGGCGGAGGCCGTGGCTACGTTGTTGGTCATCACGGGGCGCATCATCAGGGCCCCGCGGGGCGAGGTGCCGCGGGGTACGAAGTTGGTGGTGTCCCACACGCCGGCGTTGTTGCGCAGCCAGAGGTGCTTGGCCGGGAAGGTGCTGTTCTGGTCGAGCCCGTAGTGCAGGGTGCGGCCCACGGAGGGCTGCGAATAGCCCACGTAGAAGCTGCCCGACACGGGCACGGGCTGGTCGAAGGTGATTTCGGTGTATTGCCAGCCGGCGGGCGGCGGGTTGGTGATGACGGCCGTTTTGGTGGCGCGGGGGGTGGCGGCAGGCTGCCCGGCCTCGTCGTCCCACACGCTGATGGTCACGGCGCGGCTGAGGGCATCGGAGGCGGTGAAAACGGGGTAGAGGCGCAGGCCGCGTACGTAATCGGGCTGGTTGAGGTCGAAGCGGTAAGCAAAAGCCGCTTGCTGGCCGGTGGCGTAGGGCAGCAGGTTGGTGATGTTTTCGGCCGAGCCGTCGTCGTAGGCGTAGTAGGTGCCCAGCTCCACATCGCGCGAAATGGTGTCGTTGGCTAACGTGCGGGGCGTGGTTTCGCGCGAGTTCAGCGCCATGGTGTAGCGCAGCGTTTTGGGGTTGGCCGTGAGGGGCACGGGCTGGGTGCTGGCATTCCCGGTTTCGGGGCTCTGGCGGGTGGCAGCGGGCAGGGGCCGCGAGTCCTGCAGCCAAGGGCCGAGGGCGGCGCTGGTGGGCAGCACCCGCACGGTGCCCAGAATGTCAATGGAGAGCGGCAGGGGGGAATTCAGGTTGGTCAGGTTCACGCCCAGGCGGGGATTCAGCTCGCTGCTGGCGGCGGCATTGAACTGCCACACCGGCATGGCCGAAAACCGCCGCAACGGGCTGCGCAACCCGCCCGACGGATTGCCGCCAAACAGCCCCGCGCCGGTGGCTACGTCCACAAACGTGGTGTCGGTGAGGCCCGCCGTGCGGCCGCTGTTGAGCAGCACGTAGTCTACACTCCAATTGTCGCTGTTGCTGGCGGCGTTGCCGGTGGCGATGAACATAAACTGAAAAGCGCCGTGCAGGTACTTGGCCGCGTTCAGGTCGATGACTTGCTGGCGAAAGCTGGTGCGCAGGCCCGTGCTGGGGGCCAACCATTTCGATTCCCAGGCACCGGTGTTGGTTTTCACGAATAGCTCCAGCCGCACGGGCGTGCTGCCGCTGTTGCGGTTGGGTACGCTCACAATGCTGCCCGACTGCCAGGCGAAGCTCAGAAAAACCTGGCTGCTGGTGGTGAGGCCGCTCAAGTCGATGGGCTGCGAGGTCAGCGAATCGAGGGTATTGTAGGAACTGGTGATGGCACCGCTGTAGCTCTGCCCGTTGGCCTTGAGGCCATCGAGCGTGGCCGTGCCGCGGGTGAGGGGCAGCAGCGCCAGCCGGTTGCTGACGTAGGCACCGCCCGAGGGCAGCCAGTTTAGCGCCTTGGGCAGGCCTTCGAGGGGCGTGGTGAAGTCGTCGAAAAACGGCAGGGCCAGCGCCGTGGTGCGCTGCTGCGCCTGCGAAGCTGGCGCTGTTGCCGGGCGATAAACCGCCCGGGCGGGGTCAGCAGGTAGCGGCGCGGAAGGGGCCACTTGCGCGCTCGCCGTGCTGGCGGCCAGGAGCAGCCCTGGCACGAGCAAGCGCCGAAACGTGCGGAAATATGTCAGCATAAAGGAAAGAAAGATTTGGAAGCTAACGAGTGGGAGCGGGTAAATAGTGCAGCAAAAACTAAGTAGCGCGAACATTATCGGGCGAGCCCCCGCGCCGTGAAGGTATTTCAGCGGCGGCGGCGGCGCGCCCGATAGCGTTCGCGCTACGAAGTGTGCGGCGGGCTATTTTGCCACCCAAATGTCTACCAGTTGGCCCATGCGGATGGTGGCATCGGGGCTGGCCACGGGGCGCTGGCGCACCACGGTACCGGCGGTCTGGCCTTCTTCGGCGGGCAGCTCAAATACTTCGCCCTTTTGCAGGCCCTGGCCTACCAGCAAAGTAATGGCTTCGTCTTCGGGCATATTCACCAGGTTGGGCACGGCAAACGTTTGGTTGCCCTGGCCGTCGCCCACCACCAGGTCCACCTTGGTACCCTTGGCGATGGGCGCGCCGGGTGCTATTTCCTTGCCGTTCACCAGCTGCTTCAGCACCGCGCCCGATGCCAAGTCAGGTACCATCTGCAACTGGCCCACCACCAGGTCGTAGCTTTTGAGGATGAGCATGGCGTTCTTCGAAGAGCCGTCGGTGAGCTTGGGCATCTTAATCACCGGCGGGTTTTTCATACTCACCTGCAGGTAGATTTTGCGGCCTTCCTTCACTTTTTCGCCCGGCGCGGGGTCCTGCACCAGCACGGTGAAGGGCCGGATGCTAGGGCTGTAGCTCGAATCGTCCACGAAATAGGCCAGCTTGCGTTCGTCGAGATAGGCTTCCAGGTCGGTCACGTTCATGCCCGTTACCTTGGGCACCGTGATGGTTTCGCCGTGGTGCGTGCTCATGGGCAGGTACACGTAGAAAAAGCCCAGCACGAGCAGCAGGCCCACCACGGCAATGAGCACGAGGTGCTTCACAACGTCGAGCGGGGTATTGGAGGTAAGGAAAGCCATTTTTATTTCAGTTAACAATTAACAGTGAGCAGTTAACAGTGATTTTCAGCAGGTGATGTAGAAGGGAGTCAGCGCGAATGGTGTATCAGATATTGCTAACTGTTCACTGTTCACTGTTCACTGTTTTTTCTGCCCGTTCTTTTCCGAACTCCAGAATCCGGTCGATAAACTGGTAGGGCGTGTAGCCGGCCAGCGCCGTTTGGTGGAAAATGCAGGTCGCGGGCGTCATGCCGGGTAGCGAATTCACCTCGATAATCAGCACTTCGACTTCGCCTTGCTGACGCACCCGCACGAAGGCGTCGATGCGCGCGTAGCCCTGAATGTCGAGCACTTCGGCCACGCGACGCAGCACAGCTTTTACCTCGTTGGAGATGCGCTGGCGCTCCGTGGGGTCCGCGTCGTAGCGGGCGGGGGTGATGTTCTGGCCTTCGCCGGCCAGGAATTTCTCCTCCAGGCTCAGCACTTCGCCGCCGGCCAGGGCCTCGCTGGCCTCAAATACCTCGATGTCGAGTAGGCCATCCTCGTCGTAAGACGTGAGCAGGCCGCCGGTTACTTCCAGAAAATGGGCCGCGCCGTCGCGGCTGATGAGGGTTTCGACCAAGAAGGCCTCTTTCTGCGGGAATTCTTCCTTAAAGCCCAGGTTCAGCACCTCGGCGGGCGCGGGCAGCAAGTCTTCCTCGGTGCGGAAAATCAGTTGGCTGAAGGCGGCCAGCTCCGCGCGGTTCTTGATTTTCTTCACGGCCGAAGAGCAGCCGTCGTCGGCGGGCTTGGCGATGAAGGGGTAGGGAAACTGCGTTTCCAGGGCGCGGTAGAAGCTTTCGGCGTCGGCCTGCCACGCCAGCTTGGGGGCCATGCGGTGCTCAGCTACTAGCAGGCCGGCTTCGCGCAGGCGCTGGTTGGTTTCGAACTTGTTGATGGTGACGCTGCTGCTGGCCACGCCCGAGCCGTTGTAGGGCAGGCCGAGTTTTTCCAGCTCCACTTGCAGCGCGCCGTCTTCACCGGGCCGGCCGTGCAGGGCAATGAACACTTCATCGGCCAGGCCCGCCAGCTCCTCAAACGAGATGCGGCGGGGCAGCGCCAACGCCTGCCCGGCATAGGTACTGGTGATGGTACTGGCCTCCTGCCGAATACGCGCCAGAATGGGGTGTGGGGCCTCGCCGGCCTCGGCGTGCTCAATTTTCTCGCGGATATCGTCGGCGTTGTCCTTCAGCATCACGTTCACGGGCAGCACGTAAAGCTTGTGCTCCTGCGCCGAGCCGGTGAGGAACACCGGGATGGGCCGGTACTTGGTGCTGCTGCTGAGCTTCTCGTAGATGTTGCGCCCGCTCTCCACCGAAATGTGGCGCTCGGAGGAGTAGCCGCCCATGATTACGGCTACGCGAATGCGCTCGTCGGTAGCCTGCTGCCGGCTGAGTAGGTCAGTTTGGAGCAAGCCTAGCTTGCCAGTTAGCACCACCGGCCGCATCCCGTTCCGAAGCCGGGCGCGCAATGATGTGGTGATGATGTAAGTTAGAAACTGGCTGGGATTCAGCCCGATTTCGGCTGCTTGATGGAAGAAGAACGAAGCCGGCAACATGCCGGAAGTTGTGTTTGGGTCGTTCAGAAAAATGGTGCCATCGGCCTGAATAAAGCCATCAAGCCGGGCATACACCTCGAAGCCGAAGGTGCTGAACATCGTTTGGCACTGCTGCCGGATGCGCTCAATATCAGCCTCCGGTAAGTCGATGGGCGTGACCTTGCGTGCCAGGCCGGGCAGGTACTTCGAGCGGTAGTCAAACACCTCGCTACCCTTCACAATCTCGGTGGGCGGCAGGGCTAGCGGCTGGCCGTTTTCGTTTTCAATGACAATGCAGCTAAACTCGCGGCCGGCTATAAATTGCTCCACCAGCACCTGAGTTTCGCCGGTTAGGCTTTCGAGTTCTACCAGGTCAGCATCCGGGAAGCTGGCGTTCAGGAAATCCAGTAGTGTTTCAGGGTGGTCGTAAATGGGTGGGTGTTCGCCCAGCGAAAGCGACCAGCCTTCGCGTTGAAATGCCTGGGCCGTTACGGGCAGGCTGATGCCTTCCCGAATGTCGGCCAACTGCCGCACCCAAGCCAAGCGGCCGGCTTCATCGAGCACTTCCCACTCGGCCCGCGTCAGGGTCCGGCGGAACATGGCCCGCTTCCAAGCAGCCCAGAACTGTTCCGGCTCGGCTTCGCGCACCATGCTGATGCCAATGCTGCTGCCCTGATGGGGTGCTTTCAGCACTAGTGGCAACCCGAGTTCCCGTACTAGTTCGGCCAGAAAATCGGGACTACTGTTTTGCATCCATTGGCTATCCAGCACCCGGAAATCGGGCGTAGCCAGCCCGGCGGCCTGCATCAGGCGTTTCTGCGCAACCTTATCGATGCCCAGGGCCGACGGCAGAATGCCGGAGCCCGAATACGGAATGCCCAGCCACTCCAGCAGGCCCTGAATGCTGCCATCTTCGCCGCCCGGCCCATGCAAGGCCAGGAAGGCGAAGTCCATCATCTGGGGCAGTTCTTCGATTTGGACCTGCCGGCCCACTTTGGCGATGGGATGGGATTTTTCCTCGTGGCTCAACTCGCCCAGGCTTTCGATGTAAACCTGCCAGGCATGGGTAGTGGGCGGCAGGGATTCCACCGGCGGGTAAAAATCGCGAATAGTGCCCTTGTAAATAAACTGCCAGTCGAGCAAAATGAATTGCCCCAGGCTGTCGACGAAGATGGGAACGGGCTGAAACAGCGCCTTGTCCAGATTATCAAAGACGGTGCGACCGCCGGCGAACGAAATTTCCCGCTCACGCGAAGTACCCCCGAAAAAAATGCCAATTCTCATAAGTGAGGCAAAGGTAAGGAGCGGGGCGGGGGAGTTGAAATAACAAAGAACGTCATGCCGAGCGCAGCCGAGGCGTCTCGCTCGCACCGTTGGACGATTGAATCACTGCTGCAAGCGAGATGCCTTGGCTGCGCTCGGCATGACGTTCTTTGCGGCATCACCATAGTTCTCACTTCCCCATGAACACCCTCGATACCTACAACTTCGCCGGCAAGCGCGCCGTGATGCGCGTCGATTTCAACGTGCCCCTCGACAAGGACCTGCGCATCACCGACGACACCCGCATCCGCATGGCCACCCGCTCGGTGATGAAAATCCTGAACGACGGCGGCTCCGTGGTGCTGCTTTCGCACCTGGGCCGGCCCAAGGGCGGCTACGAAAAGAAATTTTCGCTCGAAAGCCTCGTGCAGCGCCTCGCGCAGGAATACGGCCGCGAGGTGCAGTTCGGCGGCGATGTGCTCGGGGCCGACGCCGCCCAGAAAGCCACCGCCCTGCGGCCCGGCCAGGTGCTGCTGCTGGACAACGTGCGCTTCTATAAGGAAGAAGAAGCCGGCGACCCGGCCTTTGCCGCCAAGCTGGCCGCCCTGGGCAACGTGTACGTCAATGACGCTTTCGGGACCGCGCATCGCGCCCACGCCTCTACGGCCGTGATGGCCAGCTCCTTTGCCCCACAGGACCGGGTGGGCGGCTATCTGCTCCAGTCCGAAATCGACAACGCTAAGAAGGTGCTCGAAAACGCCGAGCGGCCCTTCACCGCCATCATGGGCGGAGCTAAGATTTCGGACAAGATTCTCATCATCGAAAAGCTGCTCGATAAGGTGGACAACCTGCTCATCGGGGGCGGCATGGCCTACACGTTTGCGGTGGCCGAGGGCGGGCACGTGGGCAACTCGCTGCTCGAAGCCGACAAAGTGGACCTGGCCCGCCAGCTCATCCAGAAAGCCAAGGACAAGGGCGTGAACCTAATGCTGCCCGCCGACTCGCTCATCGCCGACAAGTTTGCCAACGACGCCAACGTGGACGTGGCCGCCAACCACCACATCCCCGACGGCTGGATGGGCCTGGACCTCGGCCCGGACTCGCGCGAGGCCTTCGCCGAAGTCATCCGGACCAGCAAAACCATCCTCTGGAACGGCCCGATGGGCGTGTTCGAGATGAGCAATTTCTCGCTCGGCACCGAGTACGTGGCCCGCGCCATTGCCGAAGCCACGGCGGCCGGGGCCTACTCGCTCATCGGCGGCGGCGATTCGGCCGCGGCCGTGCAGCAGCTGGGCTTCGGCGAGCAGGTGAGCTACATCTCGACCGGTGGCGGTGCCCTGCTGGAATACATGGAAGGCAAGGAGCTTCCCGGCGTCACGGCCCTGGGCTAAGTGCCTGACAGTGAAAAAATAAAAAGCCCTGGCTGCTGATGCAGTTGGGGCTTTTTTTGTTTCTTTCAGCTTGGGTATGGCTGCTGGAATTAGCGGTAGAATGTGCTTTGGACCTGGCGCGGCAGGATATTTCACGGGGCCGAGCAACCTTTCCGGGCAATGGCTGGTCATCGGATTAATTACCTCCTTTCCACCGCGCTACGTGAATAAACTTGTCCCCTTGCTGCTGCTGGCCCTTGGGCTAGGCAGCGGCTGCCAGCCGTCCGATACCGGGCCGCAGGCCACCCCTGAACCCTTATTCCGGGGGCAGGTGGTGCGCTACGACCTCACCTACGATGCCCACGGCGAAAACCCGCGGGTGCGCTGGATTGTGCAGCTGGCCTCGCCGCAACGGGTGCAGGGCTGGGACGGCCGTGACTACACGCAGGTCAAAGTCTTTTCCCTGGCCGATACCACCACGTTCCGGCCCGGCGTCAAATTCAAATTCACCTACCAGCTGGTTTCTGCTTCGGAGCAAACCGCCTGGGCTACCAATTACGAACGGCCGGCGGTGCTGGCCTTTCCGGCCGGCTACCTGCCCAATCCAGAGCTGGCCCTCACCAGCGTGCAGCTGCCCTGAAAAGGAAATCAGGTGGTTTGTTGGGTTTTTCCGGAGGGGACTACCGCTGGGCGGACGTTGGCTTCGCTGACCCGAAAACTGCCCTAATTCACATAAGGCATCTCCAAATCCTGGCCCATGCTGCGCATGGTATCGGTAGAGAGCCGGCCGGTGAGGCGCGTAGACAGGGCCTTGGCTTCGGGGGCGCTCAGCACGTCGAGCTCGTGCAGCCAGGCCACCCGGCGCAGCTGCGGCTCAATGAAGCCGAGGGGGTTGACCTGGCCGTACTCATCGCGCAGGTAGGTTTTGGTGCGGCGTTCCAGCTCGGCCACCAAGGCGCGAAACTGCTTGCGCTGCCACGGCCGGCCCGCCAGCGTGAGGGCCAGGTGGGCCGTGTGCAGGTGGAAGGTGGACCACTGCTGCTCGAAGCGCAGCCACATGGCCCCGGCATTGAGGCCCACTACGCCCCACCAGAAATAGAACGGGAAGCCCGCGTGACCGGTGGTGAACAATTCCCGCCACGGGCCGCTGCCCAGCACGAGCAGCAGCAAGGCCGTCATCAGCAGCTGACTGGTGGGAATGTGGCGGTGCTCGCGGGCCTTCACGGGCAAGATTTCTTCGTACGGAACTTCGGTTTCGAGCGTGGCCACGCCCTGCGGGTTGCGCTTGCACACATACAGGCTTTCGGCCCGAAGTGCAATGTGCGTGGTACCCTGAAAAAGCTGTTTTTGGGTAAAAATCATTCGGGAAAAAAAGGAAGAGCGAAATGCTCGGCATGATGGGCTCGCACCCTTCGAAATACTAGATAGTCGTTCAATAACAAACCGGTTGTCAGTTGCTCGCTGTTCGTTGTCAGTCCGGCGACTAACAACTCGCTAACAACTGACAACGAGCAACTAACAACTTACTTGAACGGGCTCGGGGTGAAGCAGAGAACAAAAATAGCCACCATTACCCAGCCCAACACCTGCCGGCCGCGGCTCAGGGGCCGCTCGTCGGGGGCCGGTGGGTGGTAAATGCCCGTGAAGCGCCCCAGCAGCAGGCCAAACACCAGCCAGCCCGGGTTGCCCAGCAGGCCGGGAAAGGCCACGGCCGTGCCCAGCTGTGCCGCCCAAATGCCCGCCGCCAGCAGCAAGCCCTGGCGTGGCTTGGGCAGCACCCGCCAGAATATCAGGGCCAGGTAGCCCGCGTAGACCGGCCCGCCGTAGGCCCAGGTCTGCCAGCCATCGCGCAGCGAAAACAAGCCCAGCCCGGCATAAAAGATGAAGCCCACGAATAGCACCGGCACCAGCGCATTGAAGCGCCGCCGGCCCATGAGGCCGTAGAGGATGTGGCCGCCGTCGAGCTGGCCCATGGGCAGCAGGTTCAGGGCCGTGAAAAACAGGCTAAGGGCCCCGGCCAGCAGCACGGGGTAGTGCAGCAGCTCGTTGGGATGGGGCAGGCGGGCCGGGTCGGCCAGGGTGCTCTCCAGAAATTGGTAGAGCAGGGGCTTGGCCAAGGTGAATCCTTGGGCCCCCGGCGGGTACACGTGCTGGGCATAGTCGGCCCCGTACCGGGCATACTCGGGGTGAATGGCAAACAGGTACGCCAGCGGCGGCAGGTGCGTGAAACCATACACCAGCAGCGGCACCGCCACCAGGAAGCCCGCCAGCGGCCCGGCCAGCCCAATATCAAAGAACTCGCGCCGCGAATAAATCCGGTCTTTAATGCGAATGATGGCTCCAAACGTGCCCAGCCCCATCGGAAACGGAATGTAGTAGGGCAACGACGCCCGCACCCGGTTGTGGCGCGCCGTGAAATAATGCCCGAACTCGTGCACCGTGAGCACGCCCAAAAACGGCAGCGCAAACCACAGCCCGCGCCGCAGCTCGGCCCACAGCGCCAGCCCGCGCAGCTCAAAAATATCGAGCGGCAGAAAGGCGATTGCGCCCCGTGTGAGCTGAATGCCCGCTAGCGTGGTGGTGGCCAGCGTGAGCAAAAACAGGCCAAGGTGCAGCGCCGCCGTGCGGCCCGCCGACGGGGCCGGCCGCTCGAAGCGCCGGAACAGCGCGCGTACCCGGGCGCTTTCGCGCTGGGCAGTAGCCGCCGCCGCGGGGGCCATCGCGTTTGTGGGGTCGTACCCGGCAGGCAAACCCGCAAAATCAGGGTCAGGAACGGGTGGAGTGGTATTCTCGGGGAAAGGCACGGAGGGCTTCGGGCAGGGCGGTGAGGAGGGTGAGGGGCGGGGCCAGGTGCAGCACTTGCAGCCCCAGGCGGCGGGCGGTGGCCACGTGCTGCGGGCTGTCCTCAATGAATAACACATCCTCGGCCCGCCAGTTCATTTCGCGCAGGGCGTGTTGGAATATCTCCTCGCCGGGCTTGCGCAGGCCCACTTCCTGGGAATAGAACACGCGGTCGAGCACGTCGGCAATGCCGTTTTTGAAGCCGTACTTCGTGGCCAGGCGCTGGTTGATTTCGGCAATGTGCAAGGTATTGGTGTTCGAGAGCAGCGCCGTTTGGTAGCCCTGTCGGCGCAGCTCGCCGATGAGGGCCAGGCGCTCGGGCGGCACGTCGAGCAGCATGGCGTACCAGGCAGCATCCAACTCGGCATCGGTGGCGGCGAGGTCGTAGGCCGCGCGCAGGCCGGCCCGGAATTCGGCGGGCGAAAGGTGGCCGGTTTCAAACCGGTCGAACAGCTCGGCCTGGCTGGCCTGGGTAAACTCGATGGTGCTGCCCGCCCTACCGGGTACGACCCGGCTCAGGCGGCGCATGGCGGCGGGGGTGGCATCGTAGTCGATGTCGATGAGGACACCGCCAAAATCGAAGAGCAAATGAGGAAGCATGGGCGAACTTGTTTTTCCATCCGCGAAGGTCGTACTTTTGCTCCGTTGGAGGGCCGGCAACGGCAGGGTTGAGGTCAAAGATGACTGCTTCCGGCACCGGGCCTATAGCTCAATCGGTTAGAGCAGCTGACTCATAATCAGCAGGTCCTTGGTTCGATTCCAAGTGGGCCCACGAAAAAGCCACTCACGGTATTGTGAGTGGCTTTTTTATTCTTATGCACCCAACTACTGAATTTTTCTGATGCAAAAGCCCGGCCGATGGTCGGGGCTTTTGCAAGAAACGGTGTTACTGCCTTCCTAGCGCGTCCGACTGGCGGGCGGGGAAGGGCTCTGACTGCCGAGGACGCGGCCCACCTTGGTGGGGTTTACGAAGGGAACCGCCCCGCCGGTGGGAGGAGTCGGGGCCGTCGTATCGGCCGTGACGGCCGACGTGACGGCCGCGGGGTGGTCGCCGGTTGTGGGTACGCTAGTGGCGGGAGCGTTATCGCAGGCCCCCAACAATGTGCTGGCCGATGCGATGAGCAGGGCAGGAAATAGTTTGTTCATAACAGGGTAATTAGTTGTCCATTCAACGGCCTTTGGCGCACATGGTTGGGCATGGCGCTGGGCAAGTATCCCTCACCGGCGCGCCCCAATGGGGCCGGCTGGCTCGTCCTGGGAACGGTAGCGAAGATTTTAAGTACAGCAGAAAGCCCTTCACAGTGGTGTAAAGGGCTTTCTGCTGTACTTAAATGCAATTGGTGAGGCCGTGCCGCAGTGCTAGTTCAGCCACAGCCGCTCCACGATTTTGAAACGGTGCGGAGCAAAGGCGTTGAAGTAAGGCGCTTCGCCCTGGAAGCCCAGCACATGAACCAGGTCGGTGCCTTCGGCGCGGCCTTCGGTGGCGCGCACAACGTACATCTGGCCTTTCACGGGCCAGTCGCCGACGTGCCGGGCGGGGCGGTTGCTGTCATCAACGCAAACCGCATAATCGATAAAGGGTGCCGTGCGAGTGGCTTCGGCAAGGGTGTGGTTAGCTACTTCCATAAATTAAAGATACAGAATACAGAAAATACAAACGACAAAAGCCGGGCTTTCGTGCGATGCTGCGGGTATTTCCTTTGCCCGGCCGGATTACCGGCGGGGCCGGGGTATTGGGCATGCAAAAAACGAAAAGCAGCAACCAAAGCCACTCCCCACGCAACAAGACAAACGCCCCACCGCCGGCCATTCTCTGCGCCCATTATATCGGGGTTTTACAGGCAATAAAAAGCCCCGCGCTCATCGCGCGGGGCTTTTCTAGGTCTCTGGTGTTTTCTCAGCTTGGCCAGCAGCTGGTTTTCACGGCATTAAAATAGTAGGAAGCGGCGGCTTTCCGCACCAAGAAGCAATAAAATAATCTGCGTACTGTGCTGGCTACTGGCCGGCAGACGTTCTAAAAGCTAGTCATTGGTTGCTAGAAAGCGCTTACGGACAAATAGATAATAAGCTATTTGCGTTAGCGGTATTTGAGAATTCACCGGATGTTTAGCACGCTGATTCAGGCGTTGGTACGGCGTAAGCTTCGGTCATATTTCGTTGATAACCTTTGCCTGGCGCTAAGAAAAGCAACGGTGAGCCCGACAATCCAGCGCCCGGCATGCACGCAAAAAATCCTTTTCCCACCAGCACAAGGGACGGTTTCTCGGCCCGCTACTTTTCCTTGGGCATCAGCAAAGTCGTCCGCGCTGACCTCCGGAGGACACGCCGACGAGGGAGGGCCATCGCCGCGGCTTGTCATTATTCGGGCTTTACCTTGCATAAACCTGATTAGCAATGCGTAGCTTTACTAACCTAGGTGGTCGGCCCGTTTTAAGCAATAGCTGGCCGCCTGGTTTCGTTTCTTAAGGGCGGCAAGTGGCACTTTTTTTTCTGCGTGCCGCTTACCTGTCCGCCCACTTATTCATCCGCCTCTATGCCCGCAGAGCTATTCCACGCTGCCCTACCTGATTCCCGTATTCCGTGCCGGCCCGCCCGCGCCAGCAGCCAGTTCACCGCCGGCCGCCGGGTGCGCCCGGCGGTAAGCTGGCTGCTGACGCTGCTGCTCCTGCTGCTAAGCAGCGCGGGCACGACGGCGCTGGCGCAGGGCACGCCCCCCCCGGAGTGCGCGGCCGATGAGAAGTTTGCCAACACTTGGTACTTCGGCTTTAAGGCGGGACTGGACTTCAACCAGGCCTCTGCCGACTCCCTGCCGAAGGTGCTCACGAATGGGGCGATGGATGCCCCCGCCGGCTCGGGGGTGATGTCGGACAAAGATGGCAAAATCCTCTTCTACAGCAACGGCGAAACCGTCTGGAACGGCGACGGCACCGTGATGACCAACGGCACGGGCCTGGCGGGCAGCCGCTACACCACCGACGGCCCCCTGCCCCTCAGGATGCCGGGCATACCTCCGCCGGGCCAACCGACGCGCTACCTCCTCTTCGCCCTGAATAGCACCGTGGGCCTAAGCTATTCGGAAATCGATATTCCCGCGGGTGGTGGGCCGGGAACCGTTATCGCCGCTACTAAAAACACGCCCCTGGCCCGCGGTACGGCGGAGAAGTTAACGGGTGTATTCCATAAAAACGGCTGTGATATCTGGGTTATCACGCACGGCTGGGGCGATGCCAAAGCCGGCAACGACAACCGGGGCGACGCCTTTCTGGCCTACCGCGTGCAGCAAGCAGCCGGCTATGTAGGTCCGGTTCTTATCGACGCGCCGGTTATCTCCACCGTCGGTTCGCTGCACGCGGTGAGCAAATCGCCGGTAGGCTACCGCGGGCAGATGAAGGTAACCCCCGACGGCCAGCGGCTGGCACTGGCCCGCTACAGCGAGGTACTGGGCGACAGCAGCAGCACCGTCGAGCTGTTTGGATTTAATACCAGCACGGGCCAAGTGAGCGTCAACCCGCAGGTTCCGTACATCGTGGACCGTGGGGAAGGCAAATACTACGGGGTGGGATTTTCGCCCGGCAGCTACCTCTACGCCACGGTGATGAACCCGCCCAAACTGCTGCAATTCGATATCAGCGGCACCGGGCCGGTTACCAAGCAGGACATTCCGCTCAAGCAGAAGGCCCCCGCCGACCTGGGCTCCCTACAGGCCGCGCCCGATGGCAAGATTTACGTGGCCCGCGACAACCAGCCCGCGCTGGGCTTCATTGCCTACCCCGACTCGCTGGGAGCCAAGGTAGGCTACGCCGACGATAGCCTGAAACTGGGCGGCAGCCGCCTGAGTGGCCTGGGCTTGGTCAACTTCAACCAGAGCTCCCTGCTGCGCGTGGGCCCTTCGTTTGAGATAACGGGTTGCCGGCAAATCTCTTTTAAGGCCCCGCCCATTGACTTCGAAGGGAAAACCTACGCTTGGAAGTTTGGCGACGGCGCTACCTCAACCGATGAAAACCCCGTCCATATTTACGCCACGCCTGGCGACTATGTAGTGACGCTACGCATCACGACCGCGTGCTTTTGCCGCGAAAGCTCAGGCTCTATTCGGGTGCCGGCCCTGCCCGTACCGGGCAGCATTGCCGCCCCCCAGACGCTGTGCGCGGGAACCGCGCCGGCCACTCTTGCCAGCACCGCCGCTGCTACGGGCGATGCCGGCCTCCCGCTCGTTTACCAGTGGGAATCGTCGACGGATAATGCCACTTTCACGGCTGTCAACGGAGCTACCGGTGCCAGCTACCAGCCACCAGGTTCACTACCGGTTGGCATAACCTATTTCCGGCGGCGCGCGCAACTGCTGCTGCCCAACCAATCAGGGCCTTATTGTACCCCCAGCTTTACCGCTTCCGTTGCCATTACCGTGCTCCCGGCCCTGACGGCCGGCAGCATCGCCGCCAACCAAACCGTGTGTGCCGGCACTGCCCCCGCACCGCTCACGAGCACCGCCCCGGCTACGGGCGGCAGCGGCACGTTTGCCTACCAGTGGGAATCCTCGGCGGACAACATAACCTGGACGCCCATTGCCGGTGCTACCGGCCCCGACTACGCGCCGGGCCCGCTCGCGGCCACCACTAACTTTCGTCGCCAGGTAAGCTCCGGTGCTTGCCCTGCCACCCCGACCAACACCGTTACCATTACCGTGACGCCCGCCCTGACGGCCGGTATCATCGCCGCCAACCAAGCGCTTTGTGGCGGCGCTACCCCTGCCCCCCTCACCAGCGCCAATGACGCTGGCGGTGGCAGCGGCGCTATCACTTACCAATGGGAATCGTCGGCGGATAATGTGACCTGGGCCGCGATTGGTGGGGCCACCGGGCCCACGTATGCGCCGGGTGCCCTAAGTGCCACCACCTATTTCCGGCGTCGGGCCAGCTCGGGCACGGCCTGCGCCCCGGCGGTATCTAATGTCGTCACCATCACCGTGGCCCCAGCGCTGGTAGCCGGCACCATTGGCATAGACCAGACGCTGTGCCCTGGCGCTACCCCCGCCGCGCTCACCAGCACGGCGGCGGCCAGCGGCGGCCCCGGCCCCCTGGCGTATCAGTGGGAATCTTCGGCCGATAATGCTACCTGGACGGCCATTGCCGGCGCTACGGGTGCCGACTACGCGCCGGGCCCGCTCACGGCCACCACCTACTTCCGCCGCCGCGTTACGTCGGGGCTTTGCGGCCCGGAATATTCGCCTTCTGTTGTCCTAACGGTGCTGCCAGCGCTCACGGCCGGCAGCATTGCCGCCAGCCAAACGGTTTGTGCAGGGACTGCGCCGGCCCCCCTCACCAGCACCGGCGCGGCCACGGGCGGCACGGGCACATTTGCTTACCAGTGGGAATCCTCGGCGGACAATGTTAACTGGGCCGCTATTGCCGGGGCCACCGGGCCCGACTACGCGCCCGGCGCGCTCACGGCCACCACGTACTTCCGCCGCCAGGTCCGGTCCGGGGCCTGCACCACTGCCCCGACCAACGCCGTCACGATTACCGTAGTACCCGCCATCACGCCCGGTACCATCGGCTCCAATCAATCCCTGTGCGCGGGTGGCACCCCGATTCCCCTGACCAGCGGAGCCCCCGCCACGGGCGGCCCGGGCCTTATCGACTACCAATGGGAAGCATCGGTAGATAACACGAACTGGACACCCATCGGCGGGGCCACCGGGCTGACGTATGCACCGGGCCAATTGAGCGTTACCACCTATTTACGCCGCCGGGCCAATGCGGGCAGCGGCTGCGCCCCGGCTTTCTCCAACGTGGTTACCATCACCGTGGCCCCGGCGCTGACGGCCGGCACCATCGGCACTGACCAGACGCTGTGCCCCGGTGCTACTCCCGCCGCGCTCACCAGCACGGCGGGCCCGGGTGGTGGCACGGGCAGTTACAGCTACCAGTGGGAATCCTCCGCGAACAACGCCAACTGGACGGCCATTGCCGGCGCTACGGATGCCAACTACGCGCCCGGTCCGCTCACGGCCACTACCTACTTCCGGCGGCGCGTTACGTCGGGGCCATGCGGCCCGGAATACTCGCCTTCCGTTGTGCTGACGGTGCTGCCAACCCTCGTTGCGGGTAGTATCGCCGCCGACCAGGACATCTGCGCGGGCGTTACACCTGCTCCCCTCAGCAGTAGCGGCGGGGCCAGCGGCGGCACGGGCACGTTTGCCTACCAGTGGGAATCTTCGGCCGATAACTCGAACTGGACGGCCATTAGCAGCGCAACCAATTCGACTTTTGCGCCGGGTCCGCTCACGGCCACTACCTACTACCGGCGGCGGGTAACGTCGGGCAGCGGCACCTGCGCCACGGCGGTTTCCAACGTGATAACCGTACGGGTGACGCCCCTCGTGACGCCCACCGTGAGCCTGGCCACCCCGCCCGTGCAGTGCGCGGGCACGCCGCTCACCTTCGCGGCCGTAGTGACCAACGCGGGTGCCGCGCCCACCTTCCAGTGGTTCGTTAATAACGTGGCCGTGGCCAGCGGACCCACCTTCACCAGCAGCACGCTGGCCACCGGCGACGTGGTGCGCGTGGAGGTAACGCCCACGGCGGGGCTGTGCAGCACGGGTCCGGCTACGGCCACCGTCACGGTGACGCGCACGCCCACGCCGCAGCCCACGCTCGGCATTGCCGTGCAGCCCGATGCGCCGGTGTGCCTGGGTGCGCCGCTCACCTTCAGCATTGCCAGCGTGACCAATGCCGGCCCGGCCCCCGCCTACCAGTGGCAGGTGAACGGCAACGACGTGGCCGGTGCCACGGGTCCGGTCTTCACCAGTACCACGCTGCGCGCGGGCCAGACCGTGACGCTGCGCCTGCGCACCACCGACGCCTGCAGCCAGGCCGTGACGGTGGTGTCCAACGGCGTGGTGGTGCGGATTCAGCCACCGGTGGTCGTGAATGCGGGCCCCGATAAGGAGATTCTGGTGGGCTCCTCGGTGGTGCTGGAAGGCACCGCCGACGGCACCTACCCCGTAACGTGGGCGCCGGCGACAGGGCTCACCTTCCCAGGCAACAACCCGCTGCAGCCCCTGGCCGCGCCCCTGGTCACCACCACCTACACGCTCTCGGCCGGGGTCGGGGGCTGTGCCTCTTCCGACCAGGTGACCGTGACCGTGCTCCCGCCCATCCGCATCCCCAATGCTTTCACGCCCAACGGCGACGGCCGCGACGACACCTGGCAGATTGAGTTCATCGAGCAATTCCCCGACAACACCGTGAGCGTGTTCAACCGCTGGGGCAACCGAATCTTCTCGGCCGAGCACTACAGCCGGGCCAATGAATGGCGCGGCGACATCAACGGCCAGCCCGCCCCGGTGGGCACCTACTACTACGTCGTCGTCACGAAGGGCCCGCTGGGCCGGTCCTACAGCGGGTCGATTACGGTGCTGTACTAACCAAATGTCCGGCGGCGCTAGTCGCCGCCGGGCCATCTTCCTTCCGGTTATAAACCAAGGCAATGACTGTTATGAAAAGAGCTCTAACGCTACTGCTGCTCCCGCTGCTGCTGGCCGCCGCGTCGGCCCGCGCCCAGCAGCAGGCCCAGTACAGCCAGTACATGAACAACAACTACCTGCTAAACCCCGGCGCAACGGGCGTAGAGGACTACATCGACATCAAGTTCAGCTACCGCACCCAGTGGACGGGCCTGGAAGGCGCGCCCAAAACCTACTACGCCAGCATCAACTCCTCGCTGGGCAAGTGGCGTAGCACCAGCAAGCGCACCATCAACGACCGCCGCCGACCGTTTCATGCCATCGGGGGGCTGGCGTACAACGACGTGACCGGACCTACCAGCCGAACGGGCGTTTATGCTTCCTACGCCTACAATTTGGTTCTAACGCCCGACCTCCGACTGGCGTTGGGCGTGTCGGCCGGCATGCAGCAGTTTGCCGTGGATGGGCAGCAGCTGCGGTTTTTCGACCCTACCACCCGGGCCGCCAGCGCCGCTTCGCGCGTGCTCGACGGCTCGGTGGGCCTGTGGATGTACAGCTCCCGATTCTACGTGGGCCTATCCGGCGCGCAGCTGCTGGGCAACAAGCTGAACTTCTCCTACGGGCCCAACTTGCTCGACGCGGGCGCGCCCGGCAACACCCTGAAGCGGCACTACTTCGCCACGGCCGGGGTGCGGCTGCCGCTCAGCAGCGACTGGTCGTTGGTGCCGTCGGTGCTGGTGAAGGCCGTGGACCCGGCTCCGCTTTCGGTCGACCTCAACGCCAAGCTCAAGTACCAGGACCTGCTGTGGGTGGGCGCATCCTGGCGCGCCTTCGACTCGGTCGTGGCGATGGTGGGCCTCAGCTACGAGCAGTTCACACTGGGCTATTCCTACGACGCCGGGCTCTCCGAGCTGGCCGGCTACAACGGCGGCAGCCACGAGGTGCTGCTAGGATTGCGCATCAAGAAAAAAGCGCAAGTGGTGTGCACCAACCGGTTCTGGTAGGGGTGTGCCTGGTGGGGCGGCCGGTATTGGGCTGGATGGTTTTGGACTGGGCTAATTAGCTCAATTTGCAGAATAGCCGCGTAGCGGCGGCCGGTTTGTAGCAACCCCATGCGCTAGGCCGAACAAGCCGCGTAGCGGTGACAGAAATGCCCGAAAATCTGTCACCGCTACGCGGCTTTGGCATTCTTTTACCCTGTTTGCTACAAACCGGCCGCCGCTACGCGGCTTGTGGTGAGTAGGGCGGGCACTCGCAAGCCGGCTTACGGCCGGCGCAACTGCGAGATTGCGCGGCTCACCGGCAAACAGTTATTTCGTGTAAAGCCCGAAAGATGCCGAATTATGCAGCTTATACAGCGCCGGGTAAAAACAAAGAACCCCCGCCCAACCGGCGAGGATTCTTTGTAATAAAGCAGAAGGAAGGGCTTACTTGCCCAGTTTAAGCTTCAGGTTTTCGTCCAGAGCTTCCAGGAATTCCTCGGTGTAGAGGTAGTCGCGGCCGTGCTCCACCTTATTGCCGTGGATGCAAACGGCCAGGTCCTTGGTCATTTTGCCGCTCTCCACGGTTTCAACGCACACGGCTTCCAGCGCGTGGCAGAAGTCGATGAGCTCCTGGTTGCCGTCGAGCTTGCCGCGGAACTCCAGGCCACGCGTCCAGGCGAAGATGCTGGCAATGGGGTTAGTGCTGGTGGGCTTGCCCTTCTGGTGGTCGCGGTAGTGGCGCGTCACGGTGCCGTGGGCGGCTTCGGCCTCCATGGTGCCGCCGTCGGGCGTCACGAGCACGGAGGTCATCAGGCCGAGCGAGCCGAAGCCCTGGGCCACGGTGTCGCTCTGCACGTCGCCGTCGTAGTTTTTGCAGGCCCACACGAAGTTGCCGTTCCACTTCAGCGCCGAGGCCACCATGTCGTCAATCAGGCGGTGCTCGTAGGTGATGCCGGCTTCCTTGAACTTGGCCAGGTAATCCTGCTCGTAAATCTCCTGGAAGATGTCCTTGAAACGACCATCGTACTTCTTGAGGATGGTGTTCTTGGTGCTCAGGTACAACGGCCAGTTCTTGCTCAGGGCCTGGTTGAAGCACGCGTGGGCGAAGCCGCGGATGGATTCGTCGGTGTTGTACATGGCCAGCGCCACGCCGTCGCCCTTGAAGTTGTAGACCTCAAACGATTGGGTTTCGCCGCCGTCTTCGGGCTGGAAGGTGATGGTGAGCTTGCCCTTGCCCTTGGTCAGGAAGTCGGTGGCCCGGTACTGGTCGCCGAAGGCGTGGCGGCCGATGCAGATGGGGGCCGTCCAGTTGGGTACGAGCCGGGGCACGTTGCTCATCACAATGGGCTCGCGGAACACGGTGCCATCCAGAATGTTGCGGATGGTGCCGTTGGGCGACTTCCACATCTGCTTCAGGTTGAACTCCTTCACCCGCTCCTCG
>JBBQSQ010000023.1:0-31993 GCA_038213745.1 Cytophagales bacterium | reverse complement strand
ATTTCATCTTACTTACTGAATAATATATATTTAGCTCTGACTTTAGTGAATTGAAAAGTCTGATAATGGCAGAAGTTGGGTTGCAGTGCATCTTGGTAAAAAGGTAGTTTTAGGCGTTCTTACCCACCGCTTCTCCTTTTGCCCATGCTGCTCCCTTACGCGCCGGACCACGACTACTACACGCCGTTTTACCTACTGGCCACGCTCACCAACGTGCTGCTGCTGCTGTGGGAGGGCTGGCGGCGCGGCTTCGCGCTGCGCCCCTGGCTGACGCTGGTGGCGGCCAGCAGCCTGGCCCTGATTCTGGGCACCAAGCTCATTACCCACCCGATGGGCGAATGGAGCAGCCTGCTGTTCAGCAACGCGCCCATGGATACAGCCCGCTCCATTCTGGGTGGGGGGCTGGCGGCGGCGCTGGTGGCGGCAGCCCTGCGGCGCTGGCTGGGCCTGCCTTGGGCCGTCCTCGATGCCCTGGCACTGCCCCTGTGCGCGGCCCTGCTGGTGCAATGCGTGGGCTGCGTACTCACGGGCTGCTGCTTCGGGCTGCCCACCACCGGGGCCTGGGGCCTGACGTACGCGGCCGGCACGCTGCCGTGGGGAGCGCAAGTACAAGCCGGCCTGCTCCCGCCCGCCGCCGCCCACAGCCTGCCGGTAGCCCCTACCCAAGTACTGGCCCTGCTGCTGTGCGCGGCGGTGGGCGGTGTGCTGCTGGCCACCCGCAACCGGCGCTGGCCGGTGGGCTCGTGGCTGCTGCTGCAAACGGGGCTATTACTGCTGGGCCGATTTGCATTAGCCTTTTGGCGCGACCCAGCCGGCGAGCCCGTGGCAGGCGATGTGCATATCGTGTTGGGCGGGCAGTGGCTGGAATTGCAGCTGTGGCTGCTGCCGCTGGGGTTGCTGGTGCTGGGCATTTGGGCGTGGCGCGTGCGCTGGGGCCGGGCTGAGCTGCCCGCCCGGCCAGCCCCGGCACCCGCGCCCGTTAGAGCCAGCCATACCTTACCGGTTGTGCTGCTGATGCTGGCCCTGACGGCGCTGCTGGGCCGCCAGGCCCTGACGCTGCCCGAGTCTTTGGCGGTGCGGGCCCTGCTGCTGACCGTGCTGTTGGCCGAAGCCCAGGCAGCCCTGGCCCCGCTGCACCGGCGAGGGCCACGCCTAGTGGGCTTGCCCCTGAGCGTGTTGCTGATGGGCCTGATATTGCTGACCACCGCCCAGGCCCCGGCACCTGAGCAACAATCGGTCCCCAGCAGCGGCCCCACCCGTACGCTGGTTGTGACCGGGGGCGCACTGGGAAACCAGCACGAGGCGAATCAGGACATTCTAGTCAATAGCTCCGGCTGTAGCGGTAGTCAGCGGCTGGCCCTGCAACAGCAGGTGCGCGCCGTGGGCGGCGAGGTGGCTTTTGAAACCGCCGGAGAAACCAATGCATTTGGCCAGCCTACTACCAAAACCAGCACCTGGGGCGGGGGGGTGTGGGTGGGCCAGCAGCGCATCAACGCGCAGCCCGTGCCCGACCTCAACAGCCGCGATGCCATCACCGACCGGGATACTACTTTCCGCCACGCCCTGGTTGATGTACACATTTACAAGCAAATTCACCGCGAAAACGGCTGGCGCAGCATCGATGCGCGATTCGGCCTCCACCTGGGCCAGCTTGGTTATTTCAGCTATTTCGGCGAGGGCGAGTCGAGGAACAGCACCTTGCTGATGCCGGAAATCATGGTGCGGATGGGCAAACCGTCGGTCCTGTTCGGGCAGGCCGACTTCTGCTACGGTGCCGAAAACGTGCTGGGGGCCTACACGTCGCGCTTGGGGCTGGGCACCGGCCTGGGCATCAGCAATGGGCCGCAGCTGCTGGTGGGCTACGCGCATTCCTTGCACAACCCCAGCCCCGTAATGGGGTTTGCCAGCGCGCTGCTGCGCCTGCCCGGCCACCCCGGCCTGAGCCTGGAGCCCTACTACGCCACCGACCTGGGCCGACACAACAGCTTCAGCCTGAAGCTAAACTACCGGATTAGGCGCTAGCCCCAATGCCGCAAACCCACCCGAACACCGGCACCACGCAGCCCCACGCGAAGGCCACCCGCACCTGATAGTCTTGGCAAAAGCGCCCGCAACGAGGCGCAGCTCTAACGAATAGCACGCCACCGAGTTTTCAGGTAGCCAATGGAGCCGCGCCAGACCTAAAACTTGGCGGCCAGCGTGGCGTAGAAGCTGCGCCCGATGCTGGGAATGATGCCGGGGCCGGGGTACTCGTCGGTGCGGCGGGTGAAGTAGCGGGCGTCGGTGAGGTTGTTGACGCCGGCTTTCAGGTCGAAGAGGGGAAAATGGTAGGTGGCCGATACGTCCCAGACCTGGTAGGCCGGCACGAGGCCGCGCAGGGGGTTGTCGTTGTCGGGCTCGGCCAAGTTATTGGCTTCGCCGAACGAGGCGGCGGTGTAACTGTACTGCCCGGTGGCCGAGAAGCGGCCGTAGCCGTAGGTGAGGCCCGTGCGCTCGATGGTCTGGGGCGCGTATTCCACGCGCTTGCCCGCAAACTCGCCGCTCACGTAGCGGGCATCCACGTAGGCTAGCGAATTGAAGGCGCTGAGGCGGTGGCGGCTGCCGGGGGCCAGCAGCTTCAATGGGCTGATTTCGAGGTAGGTTTCGAGGCCTTTGTGCTCGGAGTCAGCCACGTTGGTGCGCAGCGAATAGCTGGCACCGGTGCGCGGGTCGGTGGCTTCCACGGTGCCGATGCGGCGGTTGTACTTCAGGAAAAAGCCGCCCACATCGAAATTCAGCCACTCGCCCACCGTGCCCCGGTAGCCCAGGTCGGCATTGTAGCCGTTGCTGTCCTTCAGGTTGGGGTCGATGACGGATGTGACGCCGAAGGGCTGCAGGGCCGAGTAGTCGATGGGCCGGTAGGCCTGCGAGATGTTGGCATACACGGCCGTGCTGCCGGTGGCTTTAAACTCGGCCCCTACCCCAAACAGCAGGAACGAGCGGCTGCGGGCGTCGTCGGTGGTCAGCATGTCGCCGTCCTCGTTCTTGTAGCCCTTGGCCTGCGAGCGCAGGTACTCGAAACGCACGCCCGGCGTGAGCGACAACTGGTTGCTGAGCCGCAACACGGTTTCGGCGAAGGGCGCGATGTTCTGGGTGCGAAACTCAAAATCGTACTCGTAGCCCCCGCCGTACAGGTTTAGGTCGTAGTTTGAGGCCGTCGAGCCCGGCCCGCCGCCCTGCCGGTGCATGTAGCCGGTGAAGTAGCGCACGCCGGCCGCTAGGGTGTTATCCATCCCAAACAATGAATAGTCGGTGCGCAGCCGCAGCTCGTTGGTGAGGCTGCGGAACCGCTCGTTCTCCACCTCGCGGGGCACAAACTGGCCGGTGGCGCGGTCCACGGTGTCGGGGGCGGCCGCGCCGCCGTCCTCGTTGCGCCACACCAGCGCCCGGCCGCTGCCATTGCCCGAGGTTTTCAAGGTGAGCAAGGTGCGCGGCGACAGCTGGTAGTCGGCCGTGAGCGTCAGCACGTTCCAGGGGCTGGTGAGCCAGTTGCGGGCGCGAGTACTTTGGCGGCTGTTGGTGTGAAACTGCTCGTCGGTCAGGCCACCGGGCATTTGCAGGCGGTTGCGCAGCAGCGAGTATTCCAAGCCCAGTTGCAGCTTGTCGGTGGCCTGGTAGCGCAGGCCGGCGTAGGCCGTCCCTTGGCGCACGGCCGAGTTGGGCCGCCAGCCGTCCACGCGCCGAAACTGGCCGTAGGCGTAGTAGTTGAGCTTGCCCACCTGCCCGCCCACGCTGGCCAGCGAGTTGAACAGCCCAAACGAGCCGCCCGTCTGACGCAGGCCCAGCTCAAACTTTTTATCCTGCGGGCCCCGGCGCATCACGTAGTTCACCGTGCCGCCAAACTGCGGCCCGAACTGCAGCGACGCTGCTCCGCGCGTCACCTCAATGCGCTCCACGGCCTCCAGGGCGGGCAGGTAGTAGGTTTCGGGGTAGCCATAGAGGTCGGCCGTAATGTTGGAGCCGTTCTGGCGCACGTTCATCTCCACGCTCTGCACCGGGTTGAGGCCGCGCAGGCCAATGCCGTTGGCGGGAAAGCCCGAGCCCTCGGTTTCGGAGAAGTTCATGCCCGGAATGCGGCCCAGAATCTGGCGCGGGTTGTTTAGCGCCGTGTTGGCGTCGAGCGAGTCGAGCACCAGCACCTCGGTTTTCTTGCCGGCGTAAATCACCGCACCGCCCACTTCGCCCAAATTACCCAGCCCGTTTTTCGACTTTAAGCCCAGCACCTGGACCTCCTCCAGCTTCTGGGTTTTCAAAACCGGCGTTTCCTGGGCTGCCGCTGCGAAGCCGGCGAGCAGGCCTGGCAGCAATAAGGTAGAAGTGCGCATGTGCTTCTTATCTGGAATAATTCTAAACAGCCGCAAAGGTAGCGGCAGCAGCCCGACCGGGCAACGCTTGTTAAGAATTATTCTAAATAAGCCTTTGGCTTACCCAAATACCGGCACCACCCGTCCCTCCTCCACCTTCAGCGCAGCATCGTACTTATTACCGGTTTTGGCCGAAAGAAAGCCTTTAATCACACTCGTTTCGCCGCGCCGCAGCAGCTGTTTGAGCTGGGTTTCGGTGAGCTGCTTGCCGCCCCACTCGAAGCCCACCCGAAACTGGCAGTCTTCGCGGAAGCGCGAGCAGCCGTAGGCCGCCTTGCCCTTGAGCATGGTGCCGAGCTTGCACACCGGACACGGAATCTGGCCCGAATCGGGCGCGGCCCCGGGCTTGCTATCGGCTACTTGCAGCAGGAGGGGCTGGAAGGCGGTATCGAGCCCAACGGCGGCATCAAATTTCTGGCCCTCGGGCCCCACGAAGCCCTTCATTACGGGCGTGCGGCCCTTGGCGAGCAGAGCTTTTACCTGCGGGTCGCTAAGCTTCTTGCCGTGCACTTCGGCCGGCAGCCGGAAGGTGCAGCCCTCGCGAAAGCGCACGCAGCCGAAGGCGGTTTTGCCGCGCACGACGTGGCCGGTTTTGCAGGCCGGGCAGTAGCCAATACCTTTTCCTGAGCTGTTAGCTGATAGCTGCTGGCTGTTAGCTTTCGTTGGAGGGGAGCTAGCAGCTAATATTTCGGCGCTACCAGAGGTCACCATCCGGCCGCGGCCGTCGTTCTTCACTTCGGCCACCATCTCCTTCACGAGGCCTGAAAGCTCGCCCAAAAAGCCTTCCGATGACAATTCGCCCCGCTCAATCTGGCGCAGCTTGTGCTCCCACTGGCCGGTGAGCTCCGCCGATTTCAATGTGGGATTGCGAATCAGGCCAATCAATTCCACCCCCGTGGGCGTGGGGATGATGCGCTTCTTTTCGCGCTTGATGTAGTTGCGCTTAAACAGCGTTTCGATGATGGCGGCGCGGGTGCTGGGGCGGCCGATGCCGTTTTCCTTCATGGCCTGGCGCAGCTCCTCGTCGTCGATGTTGCGGCCGGCCGTTTCCATGCCGCGCAGCAGCGTGGCCTCGGTGTAGTCCTTGGGCGGCTGGGTCATCTTGCTCTCCAGGCGGGGCTCGTGGGGGCCGCTCTCACCCTTCACGAAGTTGGGGAGCACGGTAGAAACCGTGTCGTCATCCGCTTCGGACGTGACGGCGGCGGCTCCGGGGGCGGGGGCCGGTTTGGGGGCCGCCTGCTGGGTGGGGTCGCCGTAGACGACGCGCCAGCCGGGGTTCAGAATCTGACGGCCGCGCACGCGGAAGGGGCGCTCGGCGGCTTCGGCCAGCACGGTAGTATTGCTCACCTCGCAATCGGGGTAGAAGGCGGCGATGAAGCGGCGCGCGATGATGTCGTACACGCTGGTTTCCATGCCGCCGCCGGGGCCGGCCGCGCCCGTCGGGATGATGGCGTGGTGGTCGGTGACCTTGTTGTTGTTGAAAACCTTGGGCGTCTTCGGAATCTTGGTGGCCAGCAGCGGCTTGGTCAGCGCATCGTACCCAATGCCGCGCAGGATGCCAGGAATTTTCGGGTACTGGTCGTCGGGCAGAAACGTGGTATCGACGCGCGGGTAACTCACGGCCTTCTTTTCGTACAAGGCCTGCACGATTTTCAGGGTGTCCTCGGCCGAAAGGCCCAGCTGGTTGTTGCACTGCACTTGCAACGAGGTCAAATCGAAGAGGCGCGGTGGGGATTCGCGGGCTTTTTTGATTTCCACATCGGTAATGCGCAGCGGGGCGGGGCGCACGGCTTCCAGGGCTTCTTTTGCTTCTTCCTCGGTCACGAAATAGCCCAGAGCCCGTAGGCGGCTCTTGGTATCGGGCGCGGCGTCGGCGTCTTTGGCCTTGTCGGGCGCGGCCATATGGCTGAACAGGGTGCCCCGGTAGTCGGTCTTCAGCACCCAGTAGGGCTCGGAGCGGAAGTTCTGGATTTCGTGCCAGCGCTCCACCAGCAGGGCCAGCGTGGGGGTTTGCACCCGCCCGATGCTCAGCAGCTGCTTGTCCTGGTAAGTGGTGTATTTGAGGGTGAAGAGGCGGGTGGCGTTCAGGCCCAGCAGCCAGTCGCCCACGGCGCGGCTCTTACCGGCTTGGTACAGCGAGTCGAATTCCTTGGCCTCGCGCAGGTTCTGGAAACCCTGGCGGATGGCCTCCTCGGTGAGCGACGAAATCCAGAGCCGCTTCACGGGCTTGCGGCACTTGGCCTCCATCAATACCCAGCGCTGAATCACCTCGCCCTCCTGCCCGGCGTCGCCGCAGTTGATGACTTCGGTGGCCTCACTCACCAGCTTCTTGATGGTGTTGAACTGCTTCACCACGCCCTCGTCGCGGCGCATGAGCTTGATGCCGAACGAGTCGGGAATCATGGGCAGGTTGTGCAGGCTCCAGCGCTTCCACTCGGGCTGGTAGTCGTCGGGCTCCTTGAGCTGGCAGAAGTGGCCGAAGGTCCAGGTCACCTGGTAGCCGTTGCCTTCCATATAGCCGTCCATGCGGCGGGTAGCGCCCAGCACGTTGGCGATTTCACGGGCCACGCTGGGCTTTTCGGCAATGCAAACTATCACGGATGACGACAGATTTTACTGATTTCACGGATTATTGGCCGCGCGGAATCAACAAAAATACGCCACAAAAAGGTCGTTTCAGGGCTGGCGCTCTACTTCGCTCCTACCAGCGCTGCTTGCAGCGCTTTAGACAACGTCTGGGCCAGGTAGCGGGCCTCATCAAGGCGGGCCTCGTCGTAGCGTTGGGCTTCATCGGTATCGGTGGCGGCCCCCCACTGGCGCAGCTCGGCCAAAGTACTGAGGCGGGTGAGGGACTGCAGGAGGGGGCCGTCGAGGCGGCTGCGCAGGGCGGGCATCAAGGTAGCATCGGTGCCGTGGGCGACTTGCAGGCGGGGGAGGTCCTGGGCTACGAGGGCCAGCCCGGTGAGCAGCGCGCTTTCGGTGGGGGTAAGCTGGCGGGGGCGGCGGTCGATGATGCAGAGGCTGCCCACGGCATGGCCCTCGGGTGTGCGCAGCGCTTGGCCGGCGTAGAAGCCAAGGTTCATTTTCTGCGCCACAAAGGGGTTCACGAGGTCGCAAGGCCGGGTGGCCACGTCTTCGTACACGGTGAGGCCATCGTTGAGAATGGCCACCGAGCACATGCTGTCTTCGCGGGGCACTACCTGGGCGTCGGGCAGGCCTTCGTTGCCGATGAACACCACGTCATCGGCCCGCACCAAGCTCACGAGGGCAATGGGCATGTCGAAGAGCTTGGCCACGATGCTCACGAAGTCGTTGAAAAGCTCCTGGCCGGGCGTGCCCAGCACCTGGTAGGGCTCCAACGCTTCCAGGCGCTGGTGCTCGTAGGAAGGAACAAGGCCGGGGTACTTGGTGGGGTCCATTAGCAAAATTATATATTAAGCAGACAACGGTTTTCAGCGCCTAAATGTTAAGCCTCACAACTAGCGCGCTTACGGATGCCTTCGCGGCATTGCGGAGCCGTTGGCATACCCGCACCACGCCCATTTCAACCCAAAAAAGTCCTCAATCCGCGCATAATAAGATTTTTTTGAATTTTTGAGAAGCCAGCACCGCTTACGCGCCTGTGATGAGGCCGACACCTGGGGGCCACAACCCGTCGGTGCGGGTGCCGTACCCCTTTGGCAGTACTTGCGCTGGCATTCGCCCGGCATTTCCCCACCCGTTTTTTCTTCGCACCACCATGGCCCGTACCGTAGTAGGTTTATTCAGCAGCGCCGCCGAAGCCCAGTTTGCCACCGAGCAGCTGCTGGCCGCCGGCTTCCAGCGCCACAACATCAACGTGGCCACGCATGACACCCTGCGCGCCCAGCACCTGCCCGCCACCGCCGATGCCAGCGCCCCCGTCGAGTCGTTCGAAGAAGGCGTGGTGCGGTTTTTCACCAACCTCTTCGCTGGCAATGAAACCGACGCCGCCCCGGCCCACATCGCCGCCACCAGCGCCGATACCGCCGTGCTCACCGTGAACGCCGCCACCGAGGAAGAAGCCGACCGCGCCCGCGCCTTGCTCAATGCCAATGGCGCAGCAGATGTGTACAAGCAGGCCGCCAGCCGCGGCTACGTGCGCCCCACTCTTACCGACGACATCGTGGACCTGGAAGGCAGCCTATCCCGCGTGCGCGACCCGGATGATTTGGATGCGAACGGGCTGACCACGCATTGAGGAGCGGTGCATTACTTTCCTCCTTACTTCCCGCCTGCCTCGGCTACCTGGGCCAGCCGCAGCTTACTATTCTTGCGGCCGTAGCCGTAGTAAATACCCAGGCCGATGGCCAGCCACACGATGAGGCGCAACCACGTTTCCCAAGGCAGCGAGGCCATCATCACGAGGCACACCACAATGCCGAGGATGGGCACCACCGGCACCCACGGCGTGCGGAACGAGCGCGGGGCATCGGGGTTGGTTTTACGCATAATCATCACGCCGAGGCACACCATCACGAAGGCCAGCAGCGTGCCGATGCTCGTCATCTCGCCCACCACCGCGATGGGCACGAAGCCCGCAAACAGCGCAATGAAGCAGCCCAGCAGCAGCGTAGACTGCGCCGGCGTGTTGAATTTGGGATGCAGGCGCGAGAACACCGGCGGCAGCAGCCCATCCTTCGACATGGAAAAAAATACCCGCGACTGCCCCAGCAAATCCACCAGAATTACGGACGTGTAGCCAATGAGAATGGCCAGAATAACGGCCGACGACAGCCAGGCATACGGCGTTTTCTCGATGGCAATGGCCACCGGCGCGGCGCTGTTCTTAAACTCGGTGTAGTTGGCCAGCCCCGTAAGGACGTGGCCGAACAGCACGAACAAAACGGTACACACCGCCAGCGAGCCCAGAATGCCAATGGGCATGTTGCGCTGCGGGTTCTTGGTTTCTTGGGCCATGGTGGCCACGATGTCGAAGCCGATGAAGACGAAGAAAATTACGCCCGCCCCGCGCAGAATCCCGCTCAGCCCGAACTCGCCGAAGGTGCCCGTGTTGGCCGGGATGTAGGGTTGGTAATTGGCCGGGTCGATGTACTTCCAGCCCAGGGCGATAAACACCAGCACCACGGCTACCTTCAGGGCCACCACTAGCGCATTGAACCACGCCGAGCCCTTGGTGCCCCGCGTGACGATGGCCGTGATGGCCAGCACGATGAGCATGGCTGGCACGTTCACGAAGCCGCTCACGGTGCTGCCGTCGGCCAGTGTGGCCGACTCGAACGGCGACATCACCAGCCGCGCCGGGATGTGCAGCCCGTATTTGCTGAGGAATTTGATGAGATACTGCGACCAGCTGATGGCCACCGTGGCCGCCCCCACCGAGTATTCGAGCACCAAGTCCCAGCCGATAATCCAGGCGAACAGCTCGCCCATGGTGGCGTACGAATACGTGTAGGCCGAGCCCGAAACGGGCACCAGCGCGGCAAACTCGGCGTAGCACAGCGCCGAAAAGGCGCAGCCCACGGCCGCCACAATGAAGGATAGCGTCACGGCCGGCCCGGCATTATTAGCCGCTGCAATACCCGTTAACGAAAATAAACCTGCCCCGATAATTACCCCGATGCCAATGGCAATGAGGCTAACGCCATTAAGGCTACGCTTGAGGGTGTTGGCCCCCGTTTCGGCTGCCTCCGCTCGAAGCAGCTCTAGTGATTTTTTAAGCATGTAATTGTTAGTGATAGGCAGCGTTTTGGCGCTTTATAATGACCGGTCATGCTGAGCGCAGTCGAAGCATCTCTACCGCAACGGTAATTATTTACTTATGCGGTAGAGATGCTTCGACTGCGCTCAGCATGACTCGTTCTTTGTGCCCTATTGTTAAGCCAGCACCTGAATAACGGACTCCGAAAACCGCTCCATTTCCTCCAGCTGCGGGCTGGCCTGCAACAGAAAGAAGTCCACCCCCACTTGCTCAAACGCACCGATGCGGTCCTGCAGCTGGGCCGGCGTGCCGGTGAGGCCGGTGCGCAGCCCGCGGTTCGATACCGAGTAGTCGTGCAGCGACACTTGCTGCTCCAGCTGCGTGCCGGCCAGCCACTGCTGGTAGTTGTCGTAGCCCGCGGCGGAGGCCTTCACGTTGGTAATGCGGTCGAGCTCCTTTTTCACGTCCTGCTCGTTTTCGCGCACGATGGTGTAGCCGGCCACGCCGAACTTCATCGGCGGCAGGCCCTTTTGCTCGCGGCGGCGGCGCATGTCGGCAATGCGGACCCCAATGTGCTCCGGCGAGTCGCCGTGCATCACGTAGCCATCGCACTGCGTCGAGATGAGGTCCTTGGCCGCTTCCGACTCGCCGCCCGCGTACAGGAACGGGGCTTTGGCGGGCTTGGGCTGGAGGATGTTGTCGGCCACTTGGTAGTACTTGCCGTCGTAGCTGAAATGGTCCTGCTTCCACACGTTGGTCACCACGTCGAGCCACTCGCGGGTACGGGCGTACCGGTCGTCGTGCTGCTCGAAATGCAGGCCGTATTTCGTGGCCTCATCGCGCCACCAGCTCGATACCACGTTCAGCGACAGCCGGCCGGGGGCAATCAAATCGATGTTGGCGGCCTGCTTGGCCAGCAGCGCCGGGTTGTGAAACGTAGGGCGCACAGCCACCATTATTTCCAGCTGCTCGGTGACGGCGGCCAGGGCGGCGGCCGTGCTCCAGGCTTCCAGCGACGGCGCTTCCGTGCCCTTAATGTCGTTCAAGTACAGCTCGGCGATGAGGGTGAGGTCGTAGCCAAGGGCTTCGCTGCGCTGCGCCAGCTGCTTCACGTAGGTCCAGTCGGTAGGCATGTGCTCGTCCTCCACGTTGCGCAGCCAACCCCCAAAAATGGGCATCCAATATCCGAATTTCATGGCCTTAGTGAATAGAAGCGGGTTGATAGGCAGATTCCGCCACGGCCTGCGGCGCGGCTTTCGCGGAGGCGCTGGCACCAGGCAATTGCGTTTCCAGGTAGTCCACAAACCGGGCGTAGGGGTCGAAGCCGACCACGTTCACGGCATCGGCCACGAAGTTGGACAGGGCGTTGATGTCGTAGAACAACACGTCGCCGGTGCGGTCATCAATGAGGTATTCGATACCGCCCACGTCAATTTTGGCGGCAGCCACGATGCGCTCCACGGCGGCAATTACTTCTGCCGGCGGCGTAAAGGCCTCCACCTGAATGCCTTTTTTCGGGGCTTCCGTCAGGCAGAATTCCGCCGACTGCTCTTCGGGAATCTGGCAGATTTCGGCCGGGCACAGGTTGAAGCTCTCGCCGGTGGTGAACACCTTCATGGCGTATAGAAACTTGCCGTCCAGCGTTTCGACGCGGTGGATGTTGCCGCCGCGGGGCGTCACGTATTCCTGCACCAGCGCGGTCTGGTCGATGCCCAGGTCAATCTGATTGTTGTCCACGGCCGCTTGTAATCCCTCAATGGTATCGAAGCGAATAATGCCCGCGCCGCTGCCGCCGATGTTCACTTTCACCACAATGGGAAAGCGCAGCTCCTTGGCCGCATCGATGGCCCGCGAGGCATGGTTTATCACAAACGACTTCGGGTACTTCAGCCCCAGCGACTCGAACAGCGAGAGCTGCCGGGCCTTGTTCGTCTCGATGGCCGTGGCCCCCGAACCGTTGATGATGCGCGTGCCGATGCGCTCCAAGTGGGTGGCATAGCCGGCCGTGTGGAAAATGCCCTGCCCGTGCCCGCGCAGGTAGGCCGAGGAGCTCATGCGGTTTACCACGAGGCTGTAGCGGCTTTCCTGTTCCGACGGGTTGAAGAGGTGGTGCGCGGCGTCGATTTTCTCGTAGGGCAGCCCGCGGCGGTCCAATTCGGCGAAAAGTGGCTTGAACCATTCGGGATGCTCGAAGTAAATGCCAATGGGCTTTTGAGGAGCTGACATAGTTATCGGAAATAAAGAGGTTGAAGTGAGTAAATAATAGGCAGCGGGCCGGCCATACCGTGGTGTAGGACAGTAACAAAACCCGGAAATGAATTGATAGGCGGGGCCCAGCGGCCCGTACGGAAACCGCCCAATGCCAGCGCCACGCCAAAAGGTGCGACCCAACACGACACCAGCCCGCAAAAGCGCACGGCTTAGGCTACGAACAGGCTACCCGCACTAAAAATTTGGAGCAATTACGCCGGACAACAACAGCAACAACCTTGCGCGCCGGTACGGACACGGAAAGTGGTGGGGAGAGCGAGAAGGTTGTTGGCAGTGTCCACGGTAACTTGTTTTTATATCGTCAGGACTTGGCACCGTGCCCGCGGTTGCGGGTGGTTGCCGGCGCTTCATTGAGCCTGTCTCTCAGCGCCTCTGTATAAAAACAATCCTTTAGGGAGAAAGAATTGATGCGGCAAAGGTAAGGTCTAACTAGCCAAACGCACACCACCCGCTCTGGCGAGCGACCGGATAACCTCATCCGCTGCTAGCGCGTATGGGAGATGCTATGCCCGTTATAATTTGGTTTGGTATTTCCTTTTCCCCCGTATTTTATCTTATAAATGTCTGATATTGTTTTGCATACGGAGCCATACGGGCGCCTGCTTCTGGCACCGGAAGTGCCCTGTATCATTATCTCCTGGAACGGATTCGCCAACAGCAAGCAGTTTCGTTTCCTCATGGACCGCGGCTTGGAACTGTATCAGGCCGAAGCCGAACGCACCCAACCCCTAGGTTGGCTGGCCGATACCCACAACGTGCAGGCCGTGAAGCCCACCGACCAGGATTGGATGCGCACCGACTGGAACATACGGGCCCACCAAGCCGGCATTCGCCACGTCAGCTTTGTGGTACCGGAAACCGTGTTTGGCCAGATTTCGGTGCAGAGCTACACCCACAACGTGGCCTGCACCAGCAACTACGACATTGAAACAGTCCAAAGCCGGACGCTGAAAGAGGCGAAAATGTGGCTGAAAGCGGCGATTCATTAGCCGCAACTGCCGAGATAACCAAACACAAAAAAACGTCATGCCTCGGCTACGCTCGGCACGACGTTCTTCTTTGTGTTTGGGTCCCTGCGCCCTACCGGCGCAGCGCCAGGCGCACGCCGGCCATTAGCCAGCGGCCGGGCATCTGGGCCCCCAGCAGGTCGGCGTATTTCGCGTCGAACAGGTTCTGGGCCTGGCCCACCACCCACAGGCGCTCGGGCAGCAGGGCCACGTCGAGGCGGCCGTTGATAACCACGTAGTCGGGCGTGAGCTGGGCATCGTTCACGGTGGCGCTGGGCACGGTTTGCTGGCTGGCGCGCTGCTTATACACCCCACCCAGGCTGGCCGTGAAGCGGCGGTGCACGAGGCTCACGTTGCCGCTCACTAGTTGCTTCGCCACGTTGCTCAGGTACTGCGACACGATGTTGCCGTCTACATTCAGGTGAGTGTAGGTGTAGCCCACGCTGCCGTCGAGGCGCAGGCCGGGGGCCAGCTGAGCCCGGGTGCTGGCTTCCAGCTCCAGCCCCTGGGTGTTCACGGCAAACAGGTTCTGGGCGAAGCGGTAGGTGCTGGCCGGGTTCAGGTTGGTGAAGCCGCTGGCGGCCTGCACGGCGCTGCCGGGGGTGGCCACGTAGTCAATCAGGTTGCTGCCGTAGCGGTCGAAGTAGGTGCCGCGCAGCGTCAAGGCCGGGCAAAGTACGTAGTCGAGGCCACCCTCGTAGCTCCAGGTGCGCTCGGCTTCGAGGCTGGGATTGCCCACGTTGAAGCCGTTGGGCACCGTGCCGGGCCGAATGGCCGAGTTGAACTGCTCGGTGAAGTTGGCCGCCCGAATGGCCCGGCCCACGGCGGCGCGCACCGTCAGCTTTTCGCCCAGCAGCTGGCTGGCCGTGAGCTGGGGCAGCACCTCCGTGCCGTAGGCCTGGTCGTGGTCGAGGCGCAGGGCGGCGGTCACGCTCAGGCCGCTGGTGGGCGTGAGGCCGGCCACGGCAAACGCGCCCTGATGCCACACGGCATGGTTGCCGCGGTCGTTGCTGCGCACGCTGCGGCGGTCGGCCTGGCCACCCAAGGTCAACTGCACCTTGTCGGAGAGGCGCAGCTGGTGCTGGCCCTGCACGTTGAGGTAATGCATAAGGTGGTCGCTGGCCACCGAGGTCGGCGTGTACACGTAGTAGTCGGTACTGGCCGTGTTCACCAGTTGCAGCTCGGTGCGGGCGCGGGGGCTCCAGTCGTAGCGCAGTTGGCCCTGAAACCAGTCCCGCGAAGTGGTTTCGCGGGCGCGGTCGCCGGCGGCGGTGGTATAAAAATTCTGGGCGTTGTAGTCGCGCCGGTCGAAGCTGGCGCGGGCGGCGGCGCTCAGCTTAGCGCTAACCTGATAGGAACCCGACAGCGAGTAGGTGTTCAGCTTAAAGTCGTTGCGCCCGCCGCCGGGCAGGTTCAGCAGCTGGCCGCTGGCCGTGTTGTTGAGGATGCCACCGGCCAGGCGCAGGCCCTTGTCCTGGCCGTAGAAGCCGGCATTGGTGCTTTTCAAACCATACTCCCCAGCCAGAAAAGTGCCGGTCAGCTCCGTGCCGTCGGGATGGTGCGTGGCGGCGAATGTTTTGGTCACGATGTTGACGAAGCCGCCCACGGCATCGGGGCCGTAGAGGGCCGCACCAGGGCCGCGCACTACTTCAATCTGCTCAATCTCAGCCGGGGTGATGGGCAGGTAACCGGCAAAGTGGCCCGTGAGCGGGTCGTTCAGGCGCATGCCATCGAGCAGAATCAGCACTTGGTTGAAGGTGGAACCACGCAGGGTGATGTCGGCCTGGGTGCCAAAGCTACCGCGGCTCTGCATCTCGATGGCGGGCAGCAAGCGCAGCAAGTCGTCGAGCGACGCTACGGGGTACTGGCTCAGGGTGCGGCCGGGCACCACGGTTACGTAGCGGCCCGTCTGGCCCGCGAGCTGGTTCAGGCGCGAGCCATAAACGGTGACCTCCCTGAGACTCCGGCTGCTGTCGGCCGGGATGGTCTGGGCCAGGGCATTGAGGGTGCAGAACGTGCAAAAAAGCGGTGTAGCGTAGCGAATGAGTCGCATTTAAAAAGGCGTTGATGAGGGTGCAAACTTACGGCCGGCGCTTGTAGCACAAGCTTTAACCTGTACCGGCGCTGCTCCATATTCCCTGTTTCTGGCACAAGCTGAAGCATGTTCTACAAGCGCATCCGCTACTTTAGTGGCGACAGCCAGGCAACGTAGCCCCTGCGCCCGCGTCCATTCGCGCGAACGTTTATTCTTATCCTAACTTTTTTCTTCATGAAGCACCTTTTTGCGTTAGGCCTCCTGGGTCTGGTGGCCGCTGCTCCGGCCCTGGGGCAGGCACCTACTCCTTCCGCCGCCCCGGCGGAATCCCCGTACCGCGCTTCGGCCACTAAAATCAATGACCTGGTGCACACCAAGCTCGACGTGCGGTTTGACTACGCCAAGCGCTACCTATACGGCAAAGAGTGGGTGACCCTGAAGCCCCACGCCTACCCCACCGATTCCCTGCGCCTCGACGCCAAGGGCATGGACATCAAAACCGTGGCCCTGATGAGCGGCGAAAAGCAGCAGCTCCTGAAATACGACTACGCCGATGGCATGAACCTACACATCAACCTGGGCAAAACGTTTAAGCCGGGCGAGGAATACACCATTTACCTCGAATACACGGCCAAGCCCGACGAGCTGAAGGTGAAAGGCAGCGCCGCCATCACCGATGCCAAAGGCCTGTACTTCATCAACCCCGACAGCGCGGTGGCCGGCAAGCCGGTGCAGGTCTGGACGCAGGGCGAGACCGAGGGTTCCTCAGCCTGGTTCCCGACCATCGACCGGCCCAACCAGAAAACGACCGAGGAAATTTCGATGACCGTGCCCAGCAAGTACGTCACGCTGAGCAACGGCCGCATGGTGAGCTCCACGCCCGCCGGCCCCGGCCTGCGCACCGACGTCTGGAAGATGGAATTGCCCCACGCCCCCTACCTGTTTATGATGGCCGTGGGCGATTTCAAAATCTACAAAGACACCTGGCGCGGCAAGGAGGTGAGCTACTACCTCGAACCCAAGTACGCGCCCTTTGCCAAGCAGATTTTCGGCAACACCCCCGATATGCTGGAGTTTTTCAGCAAACGCCTCGGCGTGGAGTACCCGTGGAATAAATACGCCCAAATTGTGTGCCGCGACTACGTGAGCGGGGCCATGGAAAACACTACCGCCACCCTGCACGGCGAGCAAGTGCAGATGACCGACCGCGAGTTGATTGACCGCGAATACGGCTCCGAATCGGTGATTGCGCACGAGCTGTTCCACCAGTGGTTTGGCGACTACGTGACGGCCGAAAGCTGGGCCAACATCACCGTAAACGAAACGATGGCCGACTTCTCGGAAGGCCTCTACGCCGAGCATAAGTACGGCCGCGACGCCGCCGATTCCCACTACCAGCTGTACCTCAACCGCTACCTCAACAGCCCGCGCGACGCCGTCAAAAACCTCGTGCGCTTCCACTACGACAGCCAAGAGGACGTGTTCGACTTGGTGAGCTACCAGAAAGGCGGGGCCATCATGGACATGCTGCGGACTTACCTGGGCGACGATGTGTTCTTTGCCGGCCTCCAGAAATACCTCAAAGACAACGCCTTCGGCAACGGCGAGGCGCATCAGATGCGCCTGGCGTTCGAGGCCGTGTCGGGCCAGGATTTGAACTGGTTCTACAACCAGTGGTACTTCGCCCCCGGCCACCCCGTCGTGAGCATCGACTACAACTGGGATGCGGGTAAAAAGGTGCAGACCGTGACCGTGAAGCAGACCCAGGGAGGTCAGCCCTTCCGCCTGCCCTTCACCATCGACTATTACGTGGGCGGCAAGGTGCAGCACCAGGCCGTGACCATGACAGAGGCCACCCAGACCTTCACTATGCCCCTGGCCGCCAAGCCCGAACTGGTGAACGTGGACGCGGATAAAAAGCTGCTGTGGGCCAAAAAAGACAACAAGTCCCTGGCCGAGTTTGCGTATCAGGCCGCGCACGCGCCCCGCTACGTGGACCGCCGCGAAGCTTATTTGGCCGGCGAAGAAAAACAGGCCACCGACACCCAGGCGCGGGCCCTGCTGCTGGCCGGCCTACGCGACCGGTTTGCTGGGCTGCGCACCGCCACCCTCAACCGCCTGCACCTGGCCGACCCCGCTGCAATCAAGGTGCTTGGTCCAGCGTTTGGTCCGGCCTTGCGCCAACTCGTGCGCACCGAAAAAGACCCGACTGTGTTGGCCCCTGCCTTGCTGGACTTGGCGGCCCTCAAAGACCGTCATGACGAAAAATTGGCCACCCAGGCTTTGGCCAGCGCTTCTTACAAGGTGCGGGGTGCCGCACTGCAAGCCCTGACTGCCGCTAATCCTGGCGCGGGACTGGCCCGCGCCAAATCCTTCGCTACCGACGAAAACGCGGCCCTTACGCAGGCCGTAGTGGCTACCTACGCCAAAGCCGGCGGCACCGCTGAATGGGGCTTTGTCCGCGACAAATTCGACGCGGGCCGCCCGCAGGCCAAGTTCAACATGGCCCCTTCGCTGGCCGACCTGATGGCCCGCCTCGACGACCCGGCGGCCTTTGCCGAAGGCGTTACCCGCCTGCGCGACCTCGGCGTGAAATACAAGAGCTTCGGTGCCGACAAGCTGGCCTTTGGCCTGCTGCAAACCGCCGCCAAAGGCCAGGCCGGCCGCACCCACGCCGCCGAGGCCGAGCAAGCCGTAGCCAAGGCCACGCAGGAAATCATGGATGCCAAGTAAATGGTAAGTGTTGTGGCAGCATTGGCCCAACAACTGACAACCAATCAGGCATGACCGAACCACAAAAAAAGGCCTGCCGCAGACTGCGGCAGGCCTTTTTTTGTGGATGGCAGCGGGAGGAGAAACGTGGTATTAAGTTGTTAGGCATTAGTTGTCAGTTGTTAGCAGACTAGTAACCGGCTGACTAACAACTCACAACTGACAACAGACAACCCATTTATTTTTGCACGTTTACTTACGCTTGCTTTTTTTCGGAGAATTCTTCCGTGACTTCGGCCGCGTCGTGCTCCGGGCTTTCGTAGGAGTTGGCGTCGTCGTTTTGGGTACTGTCGGCGGCCTCGGTGGCGTAGATGTGCTCCATGTCAACGAAAACGGTGTCCCCGTCCACGTTCAGGTCTTTGAGCACGCCATCGGCGATGTCGTACACGAGGCCGTGCAGGCGGGGCGGGTTGTCGCCGCGCATGGCGTTCTGAATGATGTTGGTTTTGGCCAGGTTGCGCACCTGCTCGGTCACGTTCAGCTCCACGAGCCGGCGCATGCGCTGCTCGGGCTCGCTGATGCGCAGGTACTCGGCTTCGTGCAGCCGAATGACGTCGCGGATATTTACCAGCCAGTTGTCAATCAGGCCGTACTGCTTGTTGCTGGCCGCCGCCGCCACGCCGCCGCAGCCGTAGTGCCCGCACACCAGAATGTCCTGCACGCCCAGCACTTCCACGGCGTATTGCAGCACGCTCAGCAGGTTCATGTCGGAGTGCACCACCAGGTTGGCGATGTTGCGGTGCACGAACATCTCGCCCGGGCCCGTGCCCGTGATGCCCGACGCCGGCACCCGCGAGTCGGAACAGCCGATGAACAGGTACTTAGGCTTTTGCCCGTTGGCCAGGCGCTGAAAAAATTCGGGGTCTTCGGCGTTTTTAGACGATACCCACTGCTTGTTGTTTTCGAGAATTTCGCTGATGCCAGCCATAGGTTTTGAGAAAATGTGAACCACCGGCCGGAACGGCCAGCACTACCAGGCCAGCAAGGTAGCCCGGAATGAAAAGAATGAATGCGGAAAAGCGCAACGGTCTGCCGGCCATTCCATTATACGCACCCCGGCAGCAGTGGGGGGCACCCGCCTAGTGCGTGCCCACGGCCACCTGCCGAATGCCGCGCAGCTCCAGCTCGATGCCGCGCGCCGGGGCCGCCTGCCGGAATGCCTCAATGGCTTCGAGCACGTCGTGGTCGATAACGTCGGACCGGGAGCCGTCGAGGATAACGCGGCTGCCGGTGGGCAGCTGCTCCAGGGTGGTCACGATGCTGGCTTTATTGAGGAAGGACACGTGCTCGGGCAGGCGCAGGTGCAGCTGCCGGCCGTCCTCGCCCTCGGCGGCATCGGCGGCCTCGTCGCGGCGCAGGTAAGAGCCGGCTTTGGCATTGTCGCGCAGAATAAAGAAGAAGCCCAGCACCAGGCCAATGCTTACGCCCTTGAGCAAGTCGGTGAACAGCACGGCCACAATCGTGATGATGAACGGCACGAACTGCTCGCGGCCCAGCGCCCACTGCTTGCGGTAGAGCGCCGGCGTGGTGAGCTTGTACCCCACCAGCAGCAGCACGGCCGCCAGCGCCGAGAGCGGAATCAGGTTCAGCACCGCGCCCAGAAACAGCAGGCTGGTGAGCAGCAGCAGGCCGTGAATAAAGGCCGACAGCTTGCTTTGCGCACCGGCCGCCACGTTGGCCGACGAGCGCACGATAACGGCCGTGAGCGGCAGGCCGCCCAGCAGGCCACTCACCAGGTTGCCCACGCCCTGGGCCAGCAGCTCGCGGTTGGTGGGCGTGTGGCGCTTCTGCGGGTCGAGGTTGTCGACGGCCTCCACGCTGAGCAGGGTTTCGAGCGAGGCCACGATGGCAATGGTGAACGCCACGCCGTAGGTGGTGGGGTTGCGCAGGGCGCTGAAATCGGGGAAGGTCATCTCGCCGGCCAGCTGGCCCAGCGACGACAGCACCGGCAGCTTCACTAGGTGCTTGGGCAGCACCTGCCAATCGGGCGCGAGGGTTTTCAGCAACTGATTGAGGCCCACGGCCACCACCACGGCCACCAGCGCGCCGGGCACCAGCCGCGCCCACGACTGCCGGCGGATGGGGCCAGTGTTCCACAGCAGCAGCAGCAGCAGCGACGACACGCCCACCAACACCGAGCCCGGGCTGAGCGCCCGCGCCGCCGCCGCAATGGCCGAGAACGTATTCTGCCCATTGAATTGCAGAAAGTCCATGTCCTCAAAGTAGTCGGTATCGGCTCCCAGAAAGTGGGGTATTTGCTTCAAAATCAAGATAATGCCAATGGCTGCCAGCATGCCGCGGATAACGGCCGCCGGGAAGTACAAGGCAATGATGCCGGCCCGGGCCAGGCCTAGACCAATCTGGATAACCCCGGCCACGGCCGTAGCCGCCAGCACCGCCGGCCACGAGCCCAGCGACGAAATGGCCGACAGCACCACCACCGTGAGGCCGGCCGCCGGCCCGCTCACGCTCACCGCCGAGCCGCTGAGCACGCTCACCACCAGTCCGCCCACGATGCCCGCAATCACGCCCGCCAGCAACGGCGCGCCCGAAGCCAGCGAAATGCCTAAGCAAAGCGGCAGCGCCACCAAAAAAACCACCAGCCCCGCCGGCGCATCTTGCCCGATGGTACTGAAGGGTGATGCCTTGCGGGGGGGCATGGCTGGCTCGCCGGCGGGGGCAATGGGGGCCCCGGTTTGGGCCGGAGAAGAAATCACTTGCGTCATACGAGCTATCGAAAGGCCTAGCCAAACGGTGGCGAGGGAGTCCCGACACAAGGTTACGGGGAAGCTATTAAGGCCGAATTAAACGCAGATTAAAACGAAATTAAAAGAAAAATGGAAGCCTTTTTCTCGCAGCCCGGGCCGAAAACACCTTAGCAGGCTCTGTCAAACGCATAACTAATAAAATAAAATGTTGTTTGAATATTTACAGTAATATATTTAAATATTTATTTACTACATTCAATACTCCTTAGTTAGGTACAGCCGCTCAGTGGCTGTAGCCCTGGTTTCTGCGCTTTGCCGATTTTACGGCGACAGGCATGGCATTGCCGCTTCGCTCCAATTGGCCCCGACAGTTTCGCCGGCTTTATCTGGTCTTTTCAGCTGGGTTTTCTCTCCAATGCACTGCATGCGGTGGGCATTCGCGACGATTCCTGCTGGCCACCCCCTCCTCTATTGGCTCAATATGCTATCGCATAGACTATTACATTATTTTTTAAAACCTATTTTTTAAGATATGAAGCCCCTTTACCTATTCCAATCACTTAAAAAAGCAAGTCATGGAAACAACCTCTTTTCTTCGCTACAGCACGGTCATGCTGGGCCTGCTGCTAGCAGGCTGCGCCAAAGACATGCCAAAGGATGGCACCCCCCAGCCCGCCATTGATGCGCAAGACGCGCACAATGCTAGCTTGGGGACGATTACCGTATTCGCCACGGGGCTGAATAATCCCCGAGGGTTGAAATTCGGGCCCAATGGGTATTTGTACGTGGCCGAGGGCGGCCTCGGCGGCACCCACCTTTCCACGCTCGATGCGTGCCAGCAAGTGCCCATGCCGGTGGGGCCCTACAAAGGCAGCCCGACGGGGGGACGCATCTCCAAAATTAGTCCGGCAGGAGTACGCACCACGGTGACAGACCGGTTGCCCTCCAGCCAGGCCAACGAGCTAATTGGCGGCGATGTGGAAGGCGTGGCGGACGTGGCTTTTATCGGCAATACGCTGTATGCCGTGCTGGCCGGAGCGGGCTGCTCGCACGGCGTTCCTTCCCAGCCCAATGCCGTGGTTCGCGTCGGCCACAACGGTACCATTACGATGGTGGCCGACATCAGCGCTTATTTGCAAGCGCACCCGGTGGCCAATCCCGAGGCGGAGGATTTTGAGCCTGATGGCACGCCTTACAGCCTAATCAGCCGGCAAGGCAACCTGTATTCGGTGGAACCCAACCACGGCGAACTGATTAAAATCACGACCAGCGGCAACATCAGGCGGGTGGCCGACATATCGGCCAGCCAGGGCCACATCGTCCCAACGGCTCTGCTGCCGGACGAGCGCGGCGGCTTCATCGTGGGCAACCTCAACCCTTTTCCCATCAAGGCCGGCAGCTCAAGTCTTTACAAGATTAGCCGCTCCGGGCAGGTCAGCGTCTGGCAAACGGGCTTCACCACCATTCTGGGGCTTGCTTACGACCACCGGGGGCGGGTGTATGTGCTTGAAAACACCGTTGGTGCCCCCCTCCCCACGCCAAATCTGGGCCGGGTGGTGCGCGTAGGACCCTCGGGTCACCAGAAAATTATCGCAACCGGCTTGAGCCTGCCTACCGGCATGACCATGGGCCCAGATGGTAACCTCTACGTGTCGAACGTCGGCTTTGGGCCGGCAGCTATTGGCGGTGGGCAAGTGGTCAAAATCTCCCTGAAACACGGCCATCATGATGGCGATGACGACGATGACGACGACGATGACCACCGCCACGACGATGCCATCTTGAACGAGTAGGCACCTCGCACAAGCAAGTATGCGCCAAAAGGCCGTCCTGCTGCAATGGCCGAAGCATCTTTACCGCGAGAAGAAATGCGTTACTCGCGCGTTGAGGTGTTTCGGCCAGCGCAGCAGGACGTTTAATTTAAAGCAGTTCTGGCGTCTCTTCGCCCCGTACGTGAACTTGAAAAGCGCTATAAAAGGGCTAGTTGTGGCTGTCCTGCGGCGCTTTTTTCCGTTTGTCGGGTCCGGGCTGATGTGCCTGCACCGGCCATTCCAGCCATACTTGAGTGCCGCTGCCGAGCTCGCTTTCTACGCGCACGGTGCCACCGTGCAGGGCCATGATGCGGGCCGTCAGGGGCAGCCCAATGCCGTGCCCCGGCACCGCCCGCGCCGTGGCGGCCCGAAAAAACGGCACGAAGACCTGTTGCAAATCGGGCGCGGAAAGGCCCGGGCCTTCGTCGGCTACCTGAAGCGTGAGCTGGGTGCGGGTGCGGGCCAGCGTGGCCGTAACGGTGCCCCCGGTGCCGGCCGAAAACTTACAGGCATTGTCCAGAATATTGAGCACGGCGGAGAGCAGCAGCGCCTCATTGCCCCGCACCGCGAAGGAACCGCTCTCATCGGAATCCCCCAAATCAAGGTCGACGCGGCTGGTGGGGTGGCGGCGCAGCAGCTGCTCGTGCGCTTGCAGCAGCAGCTCGTCGAGGCGCACGGCGGCCATGGGCACCTGCGAGGGGTCGTCGGAAGCCCGGGCAATTTGCAGCAGGCCATTGGTGAGGCTGTTGAGCTGCCGCGCCGAGTCGAGGGTGCTTTGCAGCATGCGCCGGTACTCGGCCGGTGGCCGCTGGGCGGGCAGCAGCGCCACTTCCAGCTCGCCGATGAGCGCCGTGAGCGGGGTGCGCAGCTCGTGGGAGGCGTCGCGCACGAAGGTGCGCTGCCCCGCAAACGCCGATTCGAGCCGGTCGAGCAAGCGGTTGAAGCGCTGCGCCAAACGGCCGATTTCGTCGGTGGTGCCGTCGCCCTGGGTCAGCCGCTGGCTAAGGTCGGTGGCGGTAATGCCGTCTACCTCGCGCACCATGCGGCGCAGCGGGCGCAGGGCCTGGCCCGCAAACGTCCAGCTACCGGCACCCATCACGGCCAGCGCCGCCAGCAGGCCCACGGCCAGCAGCTGCTGCAGCTGTTGCAGCTGCTGGCGGCTGTCCTCATCCACCGACGAGGCCACCACCACCAGCGGCCCCAGCAGGGCATCGTGGTAGAGCAAGCCCACGGTTTCGTGGTAATTGGTTTCGGGCTCCAGCACCGCGCGGCCGGTGCGGCGCACTTCGGCCAGCCAGGCGGGGGGCACCCGCTTGGCCGCCCCCTGCCCTTCCCGAAACACCAGCCGGTTGGCCGCGTCGTACACGCGGCCTTCCTCGGCCGGCAGGGTTCGGTAAAGCTGCCGCAGGTAGCGCCGGTAGGCGGCTTCCTGGCCGGCTTCATCGTGGTCTTCCTGGCCAGCCACGTAGGCGTGCCCCACCACCAGCGTGCGCTTAAACAGGCTTTGGGTGAAGAGCGTGCGCCGCGACTGCTGCGTGGCGAAGTAAATAACCAGCGCAAACAGCAAGAGCGTCACGGCCAGAATGGAGCCAAACTGCAAGGCAAGGCGAAGGCGAATAGACATGTTTAGAAACTGGATGAATAGGCAGACTAAACGAACGTCATGCTGAGCGCAGCCGAAGCATCTCGCGTGCCACCACTAATCAATAATTCTGCAACGATTGAGTCACTACCACACGCGAGATGCTTCGGCTTTGCTCAGCATGACGTTCATTGTTTCTTTCCTGACTCAACCGCTTACCCCTCGTTCTTCATCACGTATCCCATGCCCACCAGCGTGTAAATCAGCTTGGGCTCGAACCCCTTGTCTACCTTTTTGCGCAGAAAATTGATGTACACGTCAATCACATTCGAGCCGGTATCGAAGCTCAAATCCCAGACGTGCTCCAGCAAATCGGCCCGCGAAACCACGCGGTTTTGGTTGCGCAACAAGTATTCGAGCAGTGCAAACTCGCGGGCCGTGAGCTGGATGGCCTGCCCCGCCCGCTCCACCCGCTTAGCGCCGGGGTCGAGGGTGAGGTCGGCGAGGTAGAGCAGGGCTTTGGGGGCGGGCGCTTCGGTGCGGCGGCGCACGAGGGCGCGCAGGCGGGCCAGCAGCTCATCGAAGGCAAAGGGCTTGACGAGGTAGTCGTCGGCCCCGGCGTCGAGGCCCCGGATTTTGTCGTCGGTTTCGCCCAGGGCCGTGAGCATTAGGATGGGCACACCGGGGTCGTGAGCGCGCACCTGGCGGCACACTTCGAGGCCGCTGAGGCCGGGTAGCATCTGGTCAAGAATCAGGCAATCGTACCGGTTTTCCTGGGCGCGGCGCAGGCCCAGCAGGCCATCGGCGGCAAGGTCGACGGTGTAGTCCTGCTCCGTCAGGCCCTGGTGCAGAAAAGCGGCTACCGAAGGTTCGTCTTCAACTAAAAGGATTTTCATGGGGCGGGAAGGTAGCGCCGTTTCGGAAAACCGGCCGCGGAGACGGCCCGCAACCGACGAGCCATGCGGGCAATCCGCCCAATCGGCTCGACCAGCTAACGCGTTGCGTTGCCGTTTGTAAACCGCAGCTATTGCCAATAGTCGAAATTTAAGCGAAGCAGAAAAAATTCATCCAGCCTTCATTTTGCCTAATTTTAAGCGTGCCAACGCAGATTAGCAACGCCTTCCCGGCGCACAGACGCGGCAAATCGCAGCGATGGGTAAAACATGAGATTAAGGGGGTCCGTAGACAAATAACAACACCCGCATCCCTAGTTATTTTCTCTATTATGAGCCCAGTTACGCAAGCCTCGCTGGCCTCGCCGCCGGTAGCCCTGGTCCCCACCCAGGCCGTCAGCCTCCACATCAACGGCCAGGCGCACACCCTGCAAATTGCGCCCTGGACCACCCTGCTCGATGCCCTGCGCGAGTACCTCGACCTCACCGGCACCAAGAAAGGCTGCGACCACGGCCAGTGCGGGGCCTGTACCGTGCTCGTCGATGGCAAGCGCATCAACGCCTGCCTCTCGCTGGCCGTGATGCACGAAGATTCGGACATCACCACCATCGAAGGCTTGGGTACTGAAGGCAGCCTTAGCCCCCTGCAACAGGCCTTTATCGACCACGATGCCTTCCAGTGCGGCTACTGCACACCGGGCCAGATATGCTCGGCCCAGGGCCTCCTCAACGAAGGCAAGGCCAAAACCGAAGCCGAAGTGCGCGAGCTGATGAGCGGCAACATCTGCCGCTGCGGGGCCTACAGCAACATCCTGAGCGCAGTAATGGAAGTGGTAGGAAGGGAATTAAAAATTGAGAATTAAAAATTAAAAATGACTTCATGTCAAATGACAGCAACTCATTTTTCGCACCCGAAATTTTTAATTCATAATTTTTAATTCAACGCAATGAACAGCTTCACTTTTACTCAAGCCCCGGCCGTGGAGGCCGCCGTGCAGGACAAAGCCGCGCACGAAGATTCGGCTTACATCGGGGGCGGCACCAACCTGATTGACCTGATGAAGGAGAACGTGGCCCGCCCCACGCACCTCATCGGCCTCAAAAAAGTGGGCCTTGATGCTATAGAAGCCCTGCCCGACGGCGGCCTGCGCCTCGGGGCCCTCGCCACCAACGCTGATACCGCCTGGCACCCCGAAGTGGAGAAGCGCTACCCGCTGCTGAACCAGGCCATTATGGCCGGGGCCAGTCCGCAGCTGCGCAACATGGCCACCGACGGGGGCAACCTCATGCAGCGCACCCGCTGCTATTATTTCTACGACCTGGCCACGCCCTGCAACAAGCGCGAGCCCGGCTCGGGCTGCTCAGCCATCAGCGGCTACAACCGCGTGTGCGGCATTCTGGGCACCAGCGACTCCTGCATCGCCACGCATCCCTCGGATATGTGCGTAGCCCTGGCCGCCCTCGACACCACCGTACGCGTGAGCGGCCCCAACGGCGAGCGCACCATCAAGTTCGAGGATTTCCACCGCCTGCCCGGCGACCATCCCGAGCGCGACAACACCCTGGAGCCCGGAGAATTAATCACCGGGCTTGACCTGCCGGAAAAAGGCTTTTCCAAGAATTTCAGCTACCTGAAGCTGCGCGACCGCAGCAGCTACGCCTTCGCCCTGGTGAGCGTGGCAGTAGCGCTGGAGCTCGAAGGCAACACCATCACGGACGCCCGCCTGGCGCTGGGCGGCGTGGCCCACAAGCCCTGGCGCGACAAGGAGGCCGAGGCCCTGCTCATCGGGCAGCCCGCCACGGCCGAGTCCTTCGGCCGCGCCGCCGCCAAAGTTTTGGCCGGTGCTAAAGGCTACGGGGCCAACACCTTCAAAATTGAGTTGGCCCGGCGCGCCATCGTGCGCGCCCTCAAGCAAGCCACCGAGATGAACGAGGAAGTCGACACCAACGCTTTTCAGAATTCCAATCCGTAGCCATCTGGCCGTTGGCCGGTCATGCTGAGCTTGCCGAAGCATAACCGGCCAACGGCCAAATCAGGAATCCATTCCCACTGCCCTTCGCCCCGAAATCCCATGACGCACCAAACTGACTACATCGGCAAACCCACCAGCCGCGTCGACGGCCCGGCCAAGGTGGCCGGCGCGGCCAAGTACGCCGCCGAGTTCAGCGTTCCCAACCTGCTGTATGGCTACGTGGTGAGCAGCCCGATTGCGAAGGGCAAAATCACGAAAATCGACAGCGCCCCGGTGTTGGCGCTTCCCGGCGTGCAGCAGGTTTTTTCGCACGAGAACGTGCCGCATTACGCCATCCTCGACCGCAGCTACAAGGACCAGATTGCCCCCGGCGGCTCGCCCTTCCGCCCGCTGCACGATGCCGAAATTAAGTACAGCCTGCAACCGGTGGCGCTGGTGGTGGCCGACACCTTTGAGCTGGCCCGTTACGCCGCCTCCGTCCTGCGCATTGAGTACGAGGAGGCCGCGCATGCAACCGAATTGGTGAAGCACATTGATGAGGCGTACGAGCCCGGCAGCGGCAAGGCCGGCTACCAGCCGCCCAAGTCGCGCGGCAACTTTGGCAAGGGCTGGAAGGAGGGCGTGGCCCACATGGAGGCGCGGTATTCGCACCACGCCCAGCACCATAACCCAATGGAGATGTTCGCCACCACGGTGGAGTGGCTCGGGGATAAGAACTTGACTATCTACGATAAAACCCAGGGTGTTTTCAACAGCCAGCAGGTGGTTAAGAATATTTTCGGGCTGAGCAAGGACCAGGCGCGGGTGATTTCGAAGTACACCGGCGGCGGCTTTGGCTCCGGCCTACGGCCCCAATACCAGCTGTTTCTGGCCGTAATGGCCTCGCTGGAGCTGGAGCGCTCGGTGCGCGTGTCGCTCACCCGCGAGCAGATGTTCAGCTTCGGCCACCGGCCCGAAACCCTGCAGCACGTGGCCCTCGCCACGGCGGCCGACGGCTCGCTCACGGGCATCAACCACTTCGCCGTGGCCGAAACCTCCCAGTTTGAGGACTTCACCGAAAACGTGGTGGGCTGGTCCGGCATGCTCTACGACTGCAAAAACGTGGAGCTGGGCGACCGCCTCAGCAAGCTCGACATCTACTCGCCGCTCGATATGCGCGCGCCGGGCGCGGCCTCGGGCTCCATCGCCCTGGAAATTGCCATGGACGAAATGGCCTACGCCGCCGGCCTCGACCCGCTCGAATTCCGCCTCCGCAACTACTCCGATTTCGACCAGGCCCAGGACCTCCCCTACTCCAGCAAGGCCCTGCGCAAATGCTACGCCGAGGGCGCGGCCAAATTCGGCTGGGACAAGCGCACTGCCGAGCCCGGCTCCATGCGCGACGGCCAGCTGCTGGTGGGCTGGGGCATGGGCGGCGGCGTGTGGGACGCCACCAAGAAGCCCGCCACCGTGCGCGCCAGCCTCGACGCCGACGGCCACCTCACCGTGAGCAGCGGCACCAACGAAATCGGCACCGGCACCTACACCATTATGACGCAGATTGCGGCCGAAAGCATGGGCTTGCCTATTGAGGCCGTAACCTTCGTGCTGGGCGACACTACATTGCCCGAGTCGCCCCTGCAAGGTGGCTCCTGGACGGCCGCCTCGGTCGGCAACTCGGTGGTGGAGGCCTGCACCGCCCTCGGCGAGGCCCTGCTGAAACAAGCCCAGAAGATGGACCACCCGGCCTTCAAGGATGCCAAAATCGAGGACGTGCAGTTTGCCAACGGCCAGCTGCGCCTGCGTTCCGACGACACCCAGGCCGTGGTGCTCCGCGACCTTGTGCAGGCCAGCGGCGAGCCCAAAATAGAGGCCGAAAACTCCACCGTGCTGGCCAAGCTGGCCATGCTGAAGCCGCCGAAATATTCCATGCACGCTCACAACGCCGTGTTTGTGGAAGTGAAGGTGGACCCGGAGTTGATGACCGTGCACGTAACCCGCGTGGTGAACGCCGTGGCCGCCGGCCGCATCCTCAACCCCAAAACGGCCCGCAGCCAGGTCCTCGGCTCGGTAGTCTGGGGCCTGGGCACCGCCCTGATGGAAGAATCGGTGATGGACCACCGCTTCGGCCGCTACATGAACCACAACTACGCCGAATACCACATTCCCGTGAACGCCGATATCCACGACATCGACGTGATTTTCGTGAGCGAGGAAGACGACAAAATCAACCCCCTCGGCGTGAAAGGCTTGGGCGAAGTGGGCATGCTGGGCGTAGCCGCCGCCGTATCCAACGCCATCTACCACGCCACCGGCAAGCGCGTGCGCGACATGCCCATTACAATTGACAAGCTGCTGTAGGACCTGGAACGCCGCGAGGTGCTGAAATTTCTGCAGCAACAACTCAAACGCCCCGTAACGAATTCGTTGCGGGGCGTTTCCATTTTATCCACCTTGCCCGAGTACTAATACTCAGTATTTATGAGGCAGCGCAGGGCACAGTCTAAACATGACTTTTTGGAGATTATTATTCTTTACCCTGTTCTTTCTTTGGATTTTTTTATTACCCCTAAAAGTGAATTTGGGTGCGGTGTAGGCATGCGGGAAAATAAAACACGTCCTGGGTGGCCTTCATTTCCGCTTCATGCCGACGGGGGCAAGTTTGTACTGTCAATCCACGACACAAGCTGCGTTGCTTCGCCCCTCCCACCCTTCAATGCGCGCTTTTGGCTTGGTTTGGCCCTGGCAGATTTGCCGGTCGGCCACGGGCGTTCTGCTAGTTGAGCGAAGCCTTCCGCGAAGTATGAATAAGCCCAAGCTGGCGACTCTGGCCCCGATAAATTTTGGGCGGCAGCCCGCTCGGACTGCCGGCGGGCTACAGCCTGATTCGCCGCCGGATAGCCGGTTCCCCCAACGCATCGCGGGTTAAGCCAGCCGCCCGGCGCATTTCTCTGAATGACTAATCCTATGCAATACCACCCGCCTGTCACGTTACCCAAGGTTCTTATGAAAAGAGTATTCATGCTGCTGAGCTGCGGCGTTTTGTTCTACACCACCAGCTGCAAGGAAGAGAAGAAGGAAGTTGAAGAGCAGATTAAGCTGGTTGCCACCAGCCCCTTGCAGAAGGACACCACCATTACCAAGGAGTACGTGGCGCAGGTGCACTCCTACCAGCGCATCGAGCTGCGGGCGCTGGAGAAAGGCTACCTGGAGAAGATTTTCGTGGACGAGGGCCAGCACGTTTCGCCGGGCCAAACCATGTTTCAGATTAAGCCCACCATCTACCAGGCCGAACTGAAAAAGTCGCAGGCCGAGGCGCATTACGTGCAGATGGAGTACCAGAACACCAAGAAGCTGGCCGATAAGAACATCGTATCGGGTAGCGAGCTGGCGCTTTCGCAGGCTAAGTACGACAAGGCCAGCGCCGACGTGTCGCTGGCCCAGGCGCACCTGCAATTCACGACGGTGAAGGCCCCGTTCAGCGGCATCATGGACCACTTCCAGGGCCGCCTGGGCAGCCTCGTGGATGAGGGCGACCTGCTGACAACCCTCTCCGACAACAGCAAAATGTGGGTGTACTACAACGTGCCCGAGGCCGAATACCTGGCCTATAAGCAGCACGCCAAAACCAGCGACAAAGCGGCGCACGTGAAGCTGCGCATGGCCAACAACGAAGTATTCGACCAGACGGGCATCGTGCAAACCATTGAGGCTGATTTCAACAACGAAACAGGCAACATCGCCTTCCGCGCCACCTTCCCCAACCCCGACGGCCTGCTGCGCAACGGCGAAACCGGCAGCGTGCTCATGACCGTGCCGCTGCAACACGCCCTCATCATCCCGCAGAAAGCCACGTTCGAGATTCTGGAAAAGAAATACGTTTTCGTCGTGGACAAGGGCAACGTGGTGCACCAGCGCGAGGTGGGTATCGCCTCCGAAATGCCCGACTTGTACGTCATCAAATCCGGCATCACCGCCACCGACCGCATTCTGCTCGAAGGCCTGCGCAAGGTGAAGGACGGAGACAAGGTGAGCTATAGCTACCGGGCTCCGGAGTCGGTGATTTCTAATTTGAAGGTGTACAGCGAGTAGGCATTCATACGGGCGCCGTCCCGCGAAACCTCACCCCCGGCCCCTCTCCTCAGGAGAGGGGAGCCTGACGATTCTCGTTTGGTGCAAGACCGGTGTCCCCTCTCCACGGGAGAGGGGGTCAGGGGGTGAGGTGAACGCCAGCACGACGCCCTTTCCTAAATAAATAACCAGCCAGAATATGTTTAGTAAATTCATTCGTAGGCCAGTATTTGCCATTGTTATTTCGGTTGTCATCTTGCTGATGGGCGGGCTGGCGATTATGAAGCTGCCCACGTCGCAGTTTCCGGAGATTTCGCCGCCGCTCGTAATGGTGAGCGCGGCTTACCCTGGTGCCAGCGCCAAGGTGCTCACCGAGTCGGTACTGATTCCGCTGGAACAGGCCGTGAACGGCGTGCCGGGCATGAAGTACATGACCTCCGACGCCGTGAGCGCCGGCGAGGCCAACATCCAGATTGTGTTCAACCTGGGCACCGACCCCGACCAGGCCGTGGTGAACGTGAACACCCGCATCGCGCAGGTGCTCAACCGCCTCCCAATACTGGTGCAGCGCGAGGGCGTGATTGTGAACCGCGTGGTGCCTAACATGCTGATGTACGTGAACTTGTACTCGAAAGACAAGAACACGGATATGAAGTACCTGTTCAACTACGCCGGAGTGAACATGATACCCGAGCTGCAGCGCCTGGGCGGCATTGGCCGGGCCAGCATCCTGGGTAGCCGGCAGTACGCCATGCGTATCTGGTTGAATCCTGACCGCATGCGGGCCTACAATATCTCCGTCGATGAC
>JBBQSQ010000022.1:0-32426 GCA_038213745.1 Cytophagales bacterium | reverse complement strand
GCCCGCGCTGGGCCGCATCCCCATTCAGACCACCGCCTACGGGCCGGTGCCGCTCTCGGCCGTGGCCACCCTGCGCTTCGAGAATGGCCCGCCCATGATTAACTCCGAAAACGCCCAGCTGCGCGGCGCGGTGCTCTTCAACGTGCGGGGCCGCGACCTGGGCGGCACCGTGAGCGAGGCCATGAAAAAGGTGCAGAGCATGCAGGGCAAGCTGCCCGCCGGCTATTACCTGGAATGGAGCGGCCAGTACGAAAACCTCATCAGCTCGCAGCGCACACTCCTTTTCATTCTGCCCATCGTGCTGGTGGTGATTTTCGGCTGCCTGTACTTCGCCTTCCACTCGGTGCGCGAGGCGCTGTTGAGTCTGGTCACGATACCGTTCGCCCTCATCGGCGGGGCCTACATGGTGTATTTCTACGGCGTGCACCTGTCGGTGGCGGTGGCCGTGGGCTTCATCGCCCTGTTCGGGCTAGCCGTGGAAACGGGCGTCATCATGGTCATCTACCTCAACGATGCCATGCAGCAGCTGGTGGCCGCCAAGGGCAATTCGAGCGCCACTATCTCGAAGCAGGATTTGCGCGATGCCGTGTTCAACGGCGCAGCCAAGCGTCTGCGCCCCAAGCTGATGACCGTATCGGTGGCCCTTTTTGGGCTGGTGCCGGTGCTCTGGGCCACCGGCACGGGCTCCGATGTGATGCTGCCCATCGTACTGCCCATGATTGGTGGCGTGTTCACGTCCTCAACCCACATTCTGCTGGTCACGCCGCTGATTTTTTTGATGACCAAGGAGTACGAGCTGCGCAAGTTCGGTAAGCTAGACGTGCTGGCGGTGACGCATTAATGTCAATCAATAAACCTAAAAAAACCGTCATGCTTCATCTGGCGTCCGCGCAGCCGAAGCATCTCTACCGCAGCAGTAAATCAGATTACTTGTACGGTCGAAACACTTCGACTCGGCATGACAGACGATTTTTTGGATAAAATCCAGGTGATGAAACGCATGAAACACTTCCTGAAACTATTGGAACTGGTGCCGCTGCTGGTTCTGCTGCGGCTGCCTGCGAGTGCCCAGCAGCCCCGGCTGCCGCTCGATTCCGTGCTGCGCAACGTGCGGCAGGCCAACCCCGTCCTGCGCCAGTACGACGCCCGCGCCCGCGCCAAAGACGCCGCCGTGGCCGGGGCCGCCACCTGGGAGCCGCCCAAAGTCAGCGCCGGCTATTGGATGACGCCCTATAACCAGCGGCCTATCAAGGAGATGAACAACGGCCAGGGAATGGGCATGCAGATGGTATCGGTGGAGCAAATGCTGCCCAACCCGGCCAAGCAGCGCGCCAAGCGCGACTACCTGGCCAGCCAGGCTGCCGTGGAGCAGGCCGACCAGGCCGCCAGCTTCAACGAGCTGCGGGCCAGGGCCCGCACGCTGTACTACGGCCGCGTGGTGCTGGAAAAGAAGCTGAAGGTGCTGGACGAGAGCTCCGAGCTGCTTGATTTTCTGCTGAAAATTGCCCAGGCCCGCTACCCCTACAACCAGACCACACTGCCCAGTATCTACCAGGTGCAGGCCCGGGTGGCCCAGCACGCCAACGACCACGCCCGGCTCTACGGCCAGCTCCGCCAGCACACCATCGGCCTGAACACCCTGATGGCCCGCAACCCCGAAGATGAATTTGCCGTGGACACCCTGCTGCCCATCAGCTTCGCCGGCCCGTACCCCGACACCGCCGCCCTGGCCGCCCGCCGCTCCGACGTGCGCCGCCTCGACCGCAGCCTGGCCGTGGTGCGCGGTAGCCAGCAGGTGGAAGCCAGCCGCCGCCGGCCCGATTTCGGCCTGCGCTACGACCACATGAACGGCATCGGCAACACCCCCAACCAGTTCACCGTCATGGGCATGGTGACGCTGCCTTTCGCGCCGTGGGCGGCCCGCGAGTACAAAGCCAACACCGTTGCCCTGGGCTTCGAGGCCCAGGCCGTGCTACAGCAGCGCGCCAGCCTGCTCAACGACGCGGCCGGCCGCATCACCACCCTGCAATCGGACCTGCGGGTGCAGCGCGAGCAGCTACTCAACTACGAGCAAGGCGTGCTGCCCGCCCTGCGCAAAACCTATCAGGTCACGCTGTTGGCCTATCAACAGAACACTGCCCAGCTGCCCGCCGTGGTTGAAGCCCTCGATGCCTGGCTGATGGCCCGGCTGCAGTACCTCGATGCCCAGTATGAACTGATGACCCTTCACGTGCGCTATGACCAGGAACTTGAGCAATAGTCCCCGCCGCCGTTATTGGACCGCCCGGCTGCTGGCCCCGCTGCTAGCACTCCTGCTGCTGGCCGGCTGCCACGGCCCCGAGTCGCAGGCCGCCGCCCAGCCGGTGGCCAGCTCGGCGGCCATGCAGTACACCTGCCCCATGCATCCCCAGGTTGTGCGCGACGCCCCCGGCCAGTGCCCCATCTGCGGCATGGACCTGGTGCCTAAAGTGCTGAATAATGCGGCCGCCGCCGCTGCGCCCGCCGACCTGAACCAGGTGAGCCAGGCTCCCAACGCCGCCGTGCTGGCGGCCGTGGCCACGGTGCGCCCTGTCGCCGAGGGTACGGCCACCGATACGCTCACCCTGCCGGGCGTGGTGGATTACGACCCGCGCCGCAGCCGGGCGGTGGCGGCCCGCTTCGGTGGGCGCATCGAGCAGCTGGCGGTGCGCTTCAACTACCAGCCGGTGCGGCGGGGCCAGAAGCTGCTCGAACTCTACAGCCCCGAGCTGGTGACGGCCGAGCAGGAGCTGATTTTCGTGCTGGCAAACGATGCCGACAACGCGCCGCTAGTGGCCGGGGCCCGGCAGAAACTGCTGCTGCTCGGCCTCACCCAAGGCCAGCTCGCGGCCCTGGCCCGCACCCGTCGGGCCAGCTACCGGGTGGGTGTTTTCAGCCCCTATGATGGCTACGTGGTGGAAACACTGGCGGCCAGCACGCCCGCTCCGGCCACCGGGGCAGCCGCCACCGGGGGCATGAGCGCCAGCCCCGAACCGGGCATGAGTGCCGGTTCGCCCAGCGCCGCGGCGGGTAGTTCGGCCACCGACTTGGCGCAGCCCCAGGCGCTCACCCTCACGGAAGGGGCCTACGTGAGTACCGGCCAAACCCTGTTTCAGGTGGTGAATACCGACCAGGTGTGGGGTGTTTTTCAGCCCACGCCGGCCGAGCTGGGCCGGCTGCGCCCCGGCCAGCAGCTGCGCGTGGTGGCCGAAGGCACCGGCCTGCCGCCCCGCACGGCCCGCCTCGATTTGGTAGAGCCCGAGTTCCGCGCCGGGGCCAGCGTGGCGGCCGTGCGCGTGTACCTGCCCAATCCGCAGGGCCGGCTGCGGCGCGGCCAGCGCCTGACCGGGCAGCTAGTGACCACGGCCGCCCCAGCCGGGGCCGGTAGCTTCTGGCTGCCCCGCGCCGCCGTGGTGGACCTGGGCACCCGGCAGGTGGCCTTCGTGCGGCGCGGGGCCACGTTCGTGCCGGTAGCCGTGCAGGTCGGCCAGCGCACCAGTGCCCAGGTGCAGGTGCTGCGCGGCCTCACCGGCTCTGACGACGTAGCCGCCAACGGCCAGTATCTCATTGACAGCGAAGGCTTCATCCAGACTTCCGCTAACGCTGCTAACCCGCCCGCCCATGACTAAGCTCCTCCAAAAAAAGCCCTTGCAAACCCGCTGGCGGCCTTGGCTGATGCTGCTGCTGGCCGGGCTGCTACTCGGTGCGGCGGCCTGCCAGCAGGCCAAGCCAGACCCTGAAAAAACTGCTGAGTCGGCGGCTTACTACACCTGCCCGATGCACCCGCAAATCCACGCCGATGAGCCGGGCGACTGCCCCATCTGCCACATGCACCTGGTGGCGGTACAGCTGCCCGTCGCCCAAAAGAAACCGGCGGCCTCCGCCAGCTACACCTGCCCCATGCACCCGCAGGTGCGCGAAAAGCAGCCCGGCAGCTGCCCCATCTGCGGCATGGACCTGGTAAAAACGTCGGCCCGCCCGGCCATCAGCCAGCTGCCGGATACCGATTTGGCTACCAACGACCTCATTCTCACGGCCCAGCAGCTGGCGCTGGGCAACATCCAGGTCCAGACCCTGGGTACCGGCCCGGCTTCCGCCGCCAACATCGGCCAAACCGAAATGCCCGCGCCCCAGGCCGTGCTGACCGGTACCGTCACGGCCAATGCCCGGCGCACCGAAAGCATCAGCAGCCGGGTGACGGGCCGGGTCGAGAAGCTCTACGTGCGTCAGACCGGGCAGCTGCTGCGCCAGGGAGCGCCGCTATTTGCCGTGTACAGCGAGGAGCTGCAAACCCTGCAGCGTGAGTACCAGCTGGCCCTGGCCCAGGACCTGCTGGTGGCCGAGCCCACCTACCGCCACTTCGCCGAGGCCACTGCCCAGAAGCTGCGGCTGCTGGGCGTGTCGGGGGCGCAGCTGCGGCGGCTGGCCCAAAGTGGTAAGCCCAGCCCGCTGGTGACCTACTACAGCCCCCGCCCCGGCACGGTGCAAACCCTGGATGTGGTGCAGGGCCAGTACGTGGCCGAGGGTTCCCCCATTCTCACCCTCACGGACCTGAGCAGCGTGTGGGTAGAAGCCCAGCTCTACCCGGCCGAAGCCAACCGGCTGCCCCTGGGCCAGACGGTGGCCGTGCAGGTGGCCGGCCAGGCCAACCCGGTGCGGGGCAAAGTTGTGTTCCTGAGCCCCGAGCTAAGCGGCAGCAGCCAGCTGACGCTGGCCCGCATCGAAGTGCCCAACCTCGCCGGCCGCCTCCAGCCCGGGGCCCAGGCCAACGTGTTGCTCAACAACATTCCGGCGACCCATAACCCGCGCCCAACGGCTTCAGCTGCGGTAGAAACGACGCTTCTCATGCCCCCGGCCGCCATTATTCACAACGGGGCCGTAAGCTACGTGTGGAAGCAAACCGGCGAGCGGCAGTTTCGGCGGGTGCGCGTGCGCCTCGGCGATGGTACTGCCACCGCAATGCCGGTGCTGGCGGGCCTGCAAGCCGGCGACGCGGTGGTGACCACCGGGGCCTACCTGCTGGAAAGCGAATTCACCCTGCGCCAGGGAGCCGGCGATGACCACATGAGCGGCATGGCGATGTAGCGCCTCAAACAATTATTTCAACCCGTTTTGGACTGCGTTTCAGCCATTTATTTTTCTCATTTCCTTTTTTTAACAACTCCATGAACAAGTTTCTCGCCTGCACCCTAACCTTGGCCAGCCTCACCTTCGCTACCAGCTGCTCCGACAACAAAAGCACCACCGAAACCACCACGACTGCCCCTACCACCACGGCAGCCGCCTCCGACAGCACTGCCGCACCCGCTGGCATGGCTACGCAGTACACCTGCCCCATGCACCCCGAAGTAGTGGCTGCCCAGCCCGGCAAATGCCCGAAGTGCGGCATGGACTTGGTAGTGAAAAAATAGCCGCCGGCTTGCCATATTTCCAACGTGTGCCGGCAGGGGTGTCCAAGTATTTCGGGCATCCCTGCCGGCGCATGTATGTTGCCGCCAGGCCATTCTGCTGCTCAACCACTACGATGGCGTGCCCGTGCTGAATGCGGAGCTAATTGCGCCCGCTCAAGTGCGCAAGTTCCGGTTTGCCCCCAAGCAGCACGGCACCGCTTGGTACCACCCGCACACCTGCCGCGCCCGATGGCCGGCTACGAGCGGACGGCCTTCCCGGTAAATCCCGCCCGAAACAGCACGTACAGCCCCGCCACGGGCAGCGGGCTTATTACAAAGTCCAGCAACTGGCGGCTGAGGCGGTAAGCCCACTGGGCATCGCCCGCCAGCTTGCCAACCACGACAATAACCACGTAGGCCACCAGCGCGCCGACGTAGAGGCGCACCGCCAATCTCCATTGCGCGGGGGGCAGCAGCAGCCAGAGCAGCAGCAGGCACAGGGCCAGGTACAGGGCCGCGTAGGTAGCCACCGCCGGCAGCAGGCGTTTGGTGATGCCCCCGTTGATGCTCTGCTGCAAGTGCTCGGCGTACTGGCGCAGGCCCAGGGCTGCCAGTAGTTTTTGCCAGAGCACCGTGAAGAAACTGAGGGCGGGGTCGTTGTAAACCCCAATCAGGAGCAGGGCCACCAGCGTGGCCCCTACCAGCAGCCAACGGCCAATGCTAGTGGCGCGGGGTGCCGAAGGGGGTTCGTAGTCAGGTGCGGGGGGGAGCAATGTCGACGCCGAAAATGGGTGGTTAGGCCGTGACGGACAGGCGTTTGGCCCACAGCATCCAGAGGCCGAAAATGCAGGCATACACAACGAAGGTGAACGTGTAGTGGTGGTTGAAATCGACGGAGCTCTGCGCGTAGTGGTGGTTGATGGCCAGGGCCGCCACGCGCAACACATTGAGCCCCCAAATCAGGGCAATGCCCGCCGGAATAAACCAGAGCTTGCGCAGCCACGGGCCAGGAAAAGCCAGAATAAATCCGCCAAACAACGCGTAGATTACCAAGCCGTTGCACGGTGCGCCCACGATAACCGAGGGCTGCCCGCTCATCATAACCAGCGTAGGAACGGTGGGGCTAACGGTAGCGGCGAATCCAAGGGCTTGCAGCACGGCCACGCCGGCTTGCGTAATCTGGGTGCAAAGCACCGCATCCAGGCGGCCATCATGGGCCAGCCATTGCTCATAGCCAAAAAACCACACCAGGTACATGGCCACCGCCACCAGCAGGAAACGAAACAGCAGCTGATTGCCGGCCGCGCGTGGGCCAGCGGGAATAGTGGTTTGCATGAGCGCTAGGGATGAATTGAAGAGGTAAAGCTGCAAAAAAAACGGCGGCTCACTGGCCGTGGAACGGCCATCAGTGAGCCGGGCGTAACTGTTGGCGGCAGCCAGTTAGGCGCGCTTGCGGCGGTTGCGCAGGTGCTTGATGCCGTAAGCCACGCCCCCGGCCAGCAACAGGGAAACGCCGCCATCGAGGGGAATAGCCGTGGGGTCGACGGTAGGGTTGCTGCCGGGGCCGCCGCTGCCGGGCTGCGCAAACACGGTTTCACCAAAAGCCAGCACCAGCGCGAGCAGGGGCAGGACCCGAGTTAGGAGAAATGATTTCATACGACAAACGGAAAAGTGAAAGTTGACGTGTGCGCGGTAAGTAATTGATTGCCCGAGTGCTCAGCTACTTGCGGGGGCCTGCTTTTCAACTACGCGTTTGGGTTGCGGTTGGTTTTGGCCCGGTAGCAGACCCAGAACCACGGCGCAAATTCTTGCGGGCGGCGCTGCCGAAGCCGCGCCGCCCGGCTTGGCCCAGGAACCGGCCAGCACCCGCTCCAACGCCCTTCTGCCTACCTTGCGCCACAACCGTTGCTTGCCTTGGGTATGTCGCCACTTTCTGATTCCGCTTCCACCACCCCCGTCGGCCCCGTCGACTACCATCCGCTCATCCGCCAGGTATTTGCCGAAATGGGCAAGGTGGTGGTGGGCCAGCAGCCGCTGCTCACCCGCCTGCTCATTGGGCTCTTTACCGGCGGCCACATCCTGCTGGAGGGCGTGCCGGGCCTGGCCAAAACGCTCACCATTTCCACGCTGGCCAAGGTGCTGCACCTGCATTTCCAGCGCGTGCAGTTCACCCCCGACCTGCTGCCCTCCGACCTGGTGGGCACCATGATTTACAACCAGAACCAGTCGGTGTTTGAGGTGAAGAAGGGGCCGATTTTCGCCAACCTCGTGCTGGCCGACGAAATTAACCGCTCGCCGGCCAAGGTGCAGAGCGCCCTGCTCGAAGCCATGCAGGAAAAGCAGGTCACCATCGGCGACACCACGTACCCGCTCGATTTGCCGTTTCTGGTGCTCGCCACCCAAAACCCGGTGGAGCAGGAAGGCACCTACCCGCTGCCCGAGGCCCAGGTCGACCGCTTCATGCTGAAAGTGCACGTCGACTACCTCAAAAAGGCCGACGAGCTGGAGGTGATGCGCCGCATGGCCAACCTCAGCTTTGTGGAAGACGTGCAGCCGGTGCTCACGCAGGCCGATATTTTCGGCATCCGGCAGCAAATCAACCAGGTGCAGATTTCGGACACGCTGGAGAAATACCTCATCGAGCTGGTGTTTGCCACCCGCCGGCCCGCCGACTACGACCTGCCCGAGTTTGCCCAAGCCGTGCAGTTTGGGGCCAGCCCGCGGGCCAGCATCGCCCTGCACCGCGCCTCCAAAGCCGTGGCCTACCTCGAAGGCCGCGACTACGTGCTGCCCGAAGACATTAAGGAAGTGGCCGCCGACGTGCTCAACCACCGCATCCTGCTCACCTACGAGGCCGAGGCCGACGGCATCCGCACCCAGGACCTCATCGAGGCCATTCTGCGCAAGGTGCCCATTAGTTAGCGTTGGCCAGGGCCACGCGGCCCGGCAAGCAAGTCAATTAGCATACGCACAAAAAAAGGGGCTGACCGTGCGGTCAGCCCCTTTTGATTGTTTGGTAACGGGGGTAGATTATTCCACCACCACGCGCTTCACCACGAGGTCGTTACCCGATTTCAGTTGCAGCGAGTACACGCCGGCGGCGAGGTGGCTCACGTCGAAATCAGCAATGCCACCGGCGGCCGGCAGGCGCAGCTGGCGCGTCTGCACCACTTGGCCCAAGGCGTTGATGAGCGAAGCCGCCGCACCGTTGAGGCTGCCCGCCGGCACGGCCAGCTTGAAGCCTTGGTGCGCGGGGTTAGGGTAGAGGCTCACGGTAGCCGCCAGGGCCTCGTTGCGGGTGCTGGTGGCCAGGCCGAAGCCCACGTTGATGCCCAGGCGCGGGGCCAGGGCCGAAGTACTCAAGTCGCGGAAGCTAGTGCCGTCTAATGAGAAGTAGAACGTGGCGGGCCGTAGCGGTGAATCGGTTACGAAAGCCAAGCCGATGTTATTCTTCGTCAACTGCTTCACCCCCACGAAGAAATCACCGTTTACGCTGATGTTCGGTACCGTCACGGGGTCGTTAAGCGTCGTGGCGGGCCGGATGCGCGTGGCCGAAGTATAAAGCAAGGTGCCGGGCAGGCCGGTGGTGGCATTGGCGCTGTAAATCACCACTTGATAAGTGTCGGTTGCCGTAGCGGTACCGAAGAACGTGGGGGTAACCGAGGTAACCGGGGCCGCCGAATTGACGTGGTAGCGGGCTAAAAACAGCGTATTGTCCGTTCCCGAGCCAATGCCGTCTGCAAACGTCGGAGCGGTAGCAAAGTGGCTTTGCGCTAGGGTCGAAACGGTTTGCGCGGTCGTCTGGGCGTTGTTGGTGGCCACGGCATCGCCGGGTGCGGCGGCCGTCACCGTCACCGTGTTGGTGCCGCTGGCGGCGGCGAAGGGATAGGAGAACGTGAGAATAACCGAAGCCCCGGGGGCCAGCGTCGGAATGGTGAGCAGGCTGGTGTAGTTCGTCGCGCCGGTCACCGTCAGGGTCACGGGTAGGTTGGTCAGGGTCGTGGCACCAGCATTGTTCACAATGGCTTGCGCCGTCACGGGCGAGCCGTACGCGCTCGATACCGTGCCCAGGGTGAATATGCCGGTAACGGCGGCATCAACGGGTGGCAGCGTAATGGCGCACAGGCCGAACTGGCCCGTGTCGCTGCTATTCCAACTCCATACGCGAACGTAAAGGGTCGCGCCCGGGGTCTGGCCAGAAACGGTCACACTGGAAAAGCCGTCCGTTGGGCCGGCATCGTCGTTACAGGCAATGTACGTGAGGCCCGTGCAAGTACCCGAGTACAGCTCAAGCACTGTGTCGTTGACCGGGCTGCCGGTGATGGCGCTGGTCGTCACCTTCACGGCACCGTTAGCAGGCACCACCACGGTGTACCAAATGTCGCTGGTGATGGGGTTGGGGCCAGTTTGGCTGGCATCACAGGTTGAGGTGGTGCCGCCACTGGCAGTAGCGCCCAGATTGGTAACGGTAGTAGGAGTGCAAGTGGCGGCCACGGTAAGCGGAGTAGCCCCGGTGCAGTTGTCGTTGGCCGGAGCCGAAGTGGGCGCGAAACGATAAGTAGCGCCCGCCACGGGGTTAACGTTGTTGCGGAAGTTGAGGGTATTGAGGGTGTTGTTGACAATTGCGCTGGAAAAGGTGGCGGCGCTCCAGGCCGTACCGGAGGTTTTAGACAATTGCAAAAACTGACCGTCGTTAAAGCCTGACCCTTTCAGACCGGTTTGAGTATAGCGTACGCTGGCGGCTGCCGCGCTAGGCGTGGGCGCCGCGTACACGAACTCGATGTTATTCGTGGTTTCGTAAAGCTTCACCTGAAAGCTGAAGTTGGCGTATTGCGTAGCGGTGGTTGCTGCTTTATCGCTGAGGTTTTTCCACTGAATGGTGCAGACGCGGTTGGTGCCGGTGCCGGTGGTGGTCACACGGTATTCGGCACCACCGGCACCGTTGCCAGCCGTCATGTCAGTGTTGAACGGGGCGACGATATTGACATCGGCGGGGTCCGGGCTTTGAAAGGGGTCAACGTTGGTGGCAGTGCCCTCGGGCAGGAACATGGCCGTGGCCGAAGGTGCCGTAGCACCGAGCTTAATAAAGCCATTGGTATTCAGTACAAACTGCGTAAAGCTCTGGCCGTTGTAGTTGAACGTGAAGCCAATGGGCTGCACCGCGGAGTTGGCGTCGTCGGTGTTGGCCGTGGCGATGGCTGCGCCGGTCGTGCCCAGGTCGGTATACGTGCCAGCAACGTATAGGGCATTCGTGGCCGAGTAGTTCAGGCTCTGGGCTTGCGCCGCAAATGGCAGCAGGAACACCGGCAGCCACCGTCCGGCTTGCTTCAGCCGGGTCTGTAAGTTTGCTAACATGAAAAGACCGTAAAAGTGGGAAAATAGAGAGGCGTAAATGGGTGATGAGTACAAGCAAGTGGGGCAGTATCCGCACAGAAAAATAATCTTAAATCTGCGAATAAAATCCCATATAGGCGGCCAAAGTGCTCAACCCGGCGCATTGCTTAATGCTTAGGTTAGAGACGCATACTAGGCGTTTACGGTTACGGCTGCTCGCAAGAGGGCCGCATTTTGGGCCGCATCGCAGGAGGTAGTGGGCACGAAGGTGCGGTCGGGCTCGCCGGGGCGTTGGGCCAGGCCGTAGGTGTACGTTTTGTCGTAGTATTCGAGCACCAGCTCCACCATCAGGGCAAAGTCGCCGGCTTCCACGGCCGCCAGGGCCTGCTTGGTGGCCAGGCCGCCCAGGCGTTTCTGGAGCCGCTCAATAGCCGCCGCCAGCTCTGCCGGGGCTTCGGCTCCGTATTCGGCGGCCAGCTTGGCCACGCGGGCGGCGCGTGGGGCCTCCAGCACCCAGCGCGGGGCCGTGCGCATCTGTTCAAACAGCGCGGGCGGGATGGTGAGCCGCCCAATTTGCCGGCTTTCGTCCTCCACCCAAACGGGGGCATCGGTGGGTAGCGTGGCGAGCACAGCGGCCAGGTTGTTCTCAAACTGTTCCTGCGTGGGCTGGGCCGGCTGCCCAATGGCCCCAAACGCCGAGCCCTTGTGGTGGGCCAGCCCTTCCAGGTCGAGCACGTGCTGCGGCTGGGGCGCGGTGGCCAGCGCGTGCAGCACGTCGGTTTTGCCGCTGCCCGTGAGGCCGCCCAGCACCCGCCACTGCCGGGGCGTGGCAAACGAAGCCAGCACGGCCCGCCGGTAGTCCTTGTAGCCGTGGTCGAGCAGGTGCACCTTAAAGCCGGCCAGCTCCAGCAGCCAGTACACGGCCCCGCTACGCATGCCGCCGCGCCAGCAGTGCAGGCGCACTTCCTTGCCCTGGGCCAGCCTCTGGGCCAGCTTCGCCATGGCCGACATTTTGGGCCCGAAAAACTCCAGGCCCAGGTGCACGGCCCGCTCCTGGCTCACCTGCTTGTAGGTGGTGCCGATGCGGGCCCGCTCCTCGTCCGTGAACAGCGGCAGGTTGAGCGCGCCCGGCACGTGGCCCTGCGCAAACTCAATCGGGGCCCGCACATCGAGCACGGGGTAGGGCAGGGCCTCAAATTCGGCCAGGGAAAGACGGGGCATAGTCTTAATGAGGAATGAAGAATTAGGAATGAGGAATTGTCGTTTGGGAATTCCTCATTCCTCATTCTTCATTCGCAATTGTCTTTTGTAGAGCTGCACCGTGTTTTCGAGGCCCAGGTACAGGGCGTCGCACACCAGGGCGTGGCCAATGCTTACTTCGGCCAGCTCGGGCAGTTGCTGGCGCAGCCAAGCCAGGTTGTCGAGGTCGAGGTCGTGGCCGGCGTTCACGCCCAGGCCCAGCTGGCCGGCGCGGGCGGCGGCGGCGCGGTAGGGGGCCACCGCGGCTTCGCGGTCGGCAAAGTAGTGCTGGGCGTAGGCTTCGGTGTAGAGCTCAATGCGGTCGGTGCCGGTAGTAGCGGCGGCCTCCACCAGGGCCACGTCGGGGTCGAGGAAAATACTCACGCGGCAGCCGAACGACTTCAACTCGGCCACCACGTCGCGCAGGTAGTGTTGGTGCGTAACCACGTCCCAGCCCGCGCTGGAGGTAATGGCGTCCGGCGCGTCGGGCACCAGCGTCACTTGTTCAGGGCGTACTTCGCGGCACAGGTCAAGGAAATCGGGCGTGGGGTTGCCCTCCACGTTTAGTTCGGTGGTAACGGTGGCCTTCAAATCGCGCACGTCCTGGTAGCGGATGTGGCGCTCGTCGGGCCGCGGGTGCACCGTGATGCCTTCGGCCCCAAACCGTTCAATGTCGCGGGCGGCTTGCAGAATATCGGGGCGGTTGTGGCCCCGGGCGTTGCGCAGGGTAGCCAGTTTGTTGATGTTGACGCTGAGCTTGGTCACCATGGAGGTCAAAAAAAGAAATGATACGTTCGGAAGCGTACAACAGCGAACCGGCGCTTTGGTCGGGCGGGCCGGTGAACTGGCCAAGATGGGGCTTGCGCACCGGCCGCCGTAGCTTCGGGGCAAAATTACGCCCCTTGCCGCCCCCGCCAGGGCCCCACGCTTTCCGCCATGACCTACACACCATCCCTTTTGCTGCGGCTGCGGCCGCTGCTGGCCTTTGCCGCGCTGGCGCTGCTCGTGGTGGGCATCGAGCATACGGTGGTGCGGCTGCCGGCCTTTACGCAGCATCCGGCGTTGCCGTGGGGCGTGCTATTCGATGTGTTGGTGGGCTTGCCGCTGGTGTTCTACTGGCTGGTGATGCGCCGCTACCGGCTGTCGCCGCTGGTGCTGGGCACGGTTTTCAGCGCTTGCCTGGCGGTGGCCTACTGGCTGCTGCCCGCGCCGCAGTGGCCGCAGGTGCCGCTGTTCAAGCTGCTGCCCATCGCGCTCGAAGGCCTCACATTATTTGCATTGGCCACGCGGGGTCGCCGGCTGATGCGCGCCTGGCAAGCCGCCGGGGCCACCGAAACCCAAGCGCTGCCACGCCTGCGGCTGGCGGCCGAGCAGGGGCTGGGCACCGCCGGCGTGGTGCTGGTGGCCGAACTCGACATGCTGCGCTACGCCGTGCTGAGCTGGCGGGAGCGCCTGCCGGCCATGCCGCTGGGCACCACGGCGTTCAGCAGCCACTGCGAGTCGGGTTTTGGAGCGATACTGGCGGTGGCTTGCTTTGCGCTCTTGATTGAAAGCGCCGCGCTGCACCTGCTGGTGCGCCTCTGGAGCCCCACGGTGGCCGGGTGGCTGCTCGTGGCCGATGCTTATACGTTGCTGCTGTTTGTTGCCCATGGTCACGCCGTGCGCTTGCAGCCCACGGTGCTCACCGCCGATGCGCTGCTGGTGCGGGTTGGCTTTATCTGGCGGATAGCCGTGCCGCGCGCCGCCCTGCAAACGGCCGAAATACTACGGGGCGATTTTGCCATCGACGCCGAAACCATCAACCTGGCCCGCCCGCTGCTGGCCGCTCCCAACGTAATGCTGACCTTTGCCGCGCCGGTGGCCGTAACCGGGCCGTACGGTACGCGCCGCACGGCGCGCCGCCTGGCCCTGTACCTCGACCAGCCCCAGGCGTTTCTACGGGCGGCCGGCAGCTCTTCCGATTTCCCCACGCGTTAACTCGCCAATTTTACCCTTATGCTCAAAACCACCATCGACGCCGCCATCAAGCAAGCCATGCTCGCCAAAGACAAGGTGCGGCTCACCGCCCTGCGCAGCATCAAATCGCAAATCATGCTGGCCGAAACCGCCGACGGGGCCAGCGCCGATGGCCTCACGCCCGAAGCCGAGCTCAAACTGCTCAACAAATCGGCGAAGCAGCGCCGCGACGCCGCCGCCATCTACAAAGAGCAGTTCCGCTCCGACCTCGAAGAAACCGAGCTGGCCGAGCTGGCCATCATCGAAGAATACCTGCCCGCCCAGCTCACCGAAGCCGATTTGGTGGAAAAGCTGGTCCACATCATTCAGCGCGTGGGCGCTACCGGCCCTTCCGACCTGGGCAAGGTGATGGGCGTAGCCGCCCGCGAGCTCTCGGGCCAAGCCGATGGCAAGCGCATCTCCGACGTCCTCGGCCACTTGCTCAACAACACAAATCTGTAGGTCAAGAGGGTAGGAGGGTATGGGGGTAGGAGTCAAGAAATTCAGCCCCTTCTATACCTCCCACCCCCGTACCCTCCTACCCTCATGCCCCAAAAATGACCGCCCTCGACATCTTACTCCTGCTCCCGCTCGGCATTGGGGCCGTGAAGGGCTACCGGCGGGGGCTGGTGCTGGAGGTGGTGTCGCTGCTGGCCTTCGTGCTGGCCGTAGTGGGCGGGCTGTACCTGCTGTCGGCGGCCGTGCCACTGGTGCGGCAGTACGTGGGCAATGCCTTTGGCATGCTGCCCCTGGTCTCGTTTGGGCTGGTATTCGTGGGCATTATGTGGGGCGTGCATTTGCTGGGCGGCTTGCTCAAAACCGCCGTGCACCTCACCCCGCTGGGTGTGCTCGATAATCTGCTGGGCGGGGCCGCCGGCGTCCTCAAATGGATTCTGGGGCTCAGCCTGCTGCTGCACGGCACCGGTTTGGCAGGCCTGCACCTGCTCTCGCCCGGCCTAGTGGCGGGCTCGCAGGTGCTGCCCATCGTGCAGCAAGCCACCCCCATGGCCCTGCAACTAACTGGCTACGTGCTGCCTTTTGCCCAGGACTTGCTGGTGCGCATCAAAGCGGCCTTTGTAAGAAGTTAAAAGTTGAGAGTTAAAAATTAAAAAAGCACTTCTTGCCTGCTTACCTGACTTTTGAATTTTAACTCTCAACTTTCAACTTCCCCAAATGCGCCTGCTGCTGCTCGATAATTTCGATTCCTTCACCTTCACGCTGGCCGATTACCTGCGCCAGCTGGGAGCCGAAGTCATCGTGCGCCGCAACAACGTGCCCCTGGCCGAGCTTCAGGCGCTGGATTTTGATGCCATTGTGCTGTCGCCGGGGCCCGGCACGCCCGCGCAGGCGGGCGTGATGCCGGCCGTTATCCGGGCATTCCACCAGCACAAGCCCATGCTGGGGGTGTGCCTGGGCCATCAGGCGCTGGGCGAATTCTTTGGGGCGGCCGTGGTGCGGGCGGCCCGGCCCATGCATGGCAAAGTGTCCGATATGTGCTGCAACCCCGCCGAGCCGCTTTTCGCGGGCCTGCCCACCGTGCAAGCGGTTACGCGCTACCACTCCCTGGTGCTGCGCGAGCCCCTGCCTGCCAGCCTGATAGCGCTGGCGCACACCACCGGCCCCGGGCCCGAGCTCATGGCCCTGCGCCATCGCACGCTGCCCCTCTACGGCGTGCAGTTCCATCCGGAGGCCCTGCTCACCCCGCACGGACTGGCAATTTTGGCCAATTGGCTCCGTTGTTGTATCATTGAGCAGGAGGCCGGGCCGCTGGTTCCCGGCGGTTGAGCGAAGCATCGGTGCCAGCAAGCCCGCCTCCCAAAAAACCGTGACCCACCAATGGAGACGAAGCATCTGCAAGAATACGAGTACGTAGACCAGGGCCAGGGCCCCGTGCTGCTGCTGCTGCACGGCCTGTTTGGGGCCCTGAGCAACTGGCAGGACGTGGTGGCAGAATTCGCGCCCGACCACCGCGTCATCATTCCCCTGCTGCCCATCTACGACATGCCCCTGACCCAGGCCGGCGTGCCCGGCCTGGTGGCCTACGTCGAAGGCTTCGTAAAGGCCCTGGGCCTGCCCGCGTCGTTCACCGTGCTCGGCAATTCGCTGGGCGGTCACATTGCCTTGGTTTATACCCTTAAAAATGCGGCCCGCGTCAGCTGCCTCGTGCTCACGGGCAGCAGCGGCTTGTTTGAGGACAGCATGGGCGGCTCCTTCCCCAAGCGCGGCAACTACGCCTACGTGCGGGAGCGGGTCGGCTACACGTTCTACGACCCCCGCGTGGCCACGCAGGAGCTGGTTGATGAGGTGTTCAACGTTACCAATTCCAATTCCAAGTGCCTGCGCATCATTGCCATCGCGCGCTCGGCCCAGCGCCACAACCTGAGCAAAGAGCTGCTGAACATAAACGTGCCCGTGCTGCTGGTCTGGGGCCTGAACGATACCATCACCCCGCCACCCGTGGCCCACGAGTTTGCCCGGCTGCTGCCCCACGCCGAGCTGCGCTTTCTCGACCACTGCGGCCACGCGCCCATGATGGAGCGCCCGGCCGGTTTCAACACCTACTTGCGGCAGTTTTTGCGTACTACTACCACTACCCCCGCCATCGCCGCCTAAAAGGCTTTTATCATTTGCTCGGCCCGACTGTTGTTCACCATTCCATCACCTCGCCCGGTGATATTTAATGCTTCTCTCCATTCTTTCCACGCAAAGCACTGGTTATCGTCCATAACTCGTAATCCACTAAGCATATGCCTGCTCTGCTCGCCGAAGACTTACTCAACGAAATGATTCCGCCCCTGAAGGGCACCGATTCGGCGGGCAAGGCGGCGCGCTGGCTCGACGAATTCCATGTGGCTCAATTGCCCGTGCTCGACAACCGCCACTACCGCGGCCTCGTGACCGAAGCCGACCTGGCCGATTTCGACGACCCCGAAACGCTGCTCTCCGAGCTGCCCCTGGGCTACGCCGATACCTACGTGCGCCCCGACCAGCACTTCTACCGCGTGATGGAGCTGGCCATTCAGAACAAAATCCAGCTGGTGCCCGTCGTCGATGAGCAGCAGGAGTACGCAGGCGTCGTCACCATTGCCGATGCGCTGGCGGCCTTTGGGCAGCACCCCGGCGGCGGCCAGGGCGGCATCATCGTCCTCACCATGGAAGAGCGGGATTACTCGCTCACCCAAATCAGCCGCTACGTCGAAGAAAACAACGCCAAAATCATCAGCGCCGTCGTGGCGCAGGACGAGATTGACCCCTACCGCATCCGCCTCACCCTCAAGCTGAACACCGACAATCTGGCCCGCATCACGGCCACGCTGGAGCGGTTCGGCTACGTCGTTACGGCCCAGTTCAGTGGCACGGCCGTGGCCAATGAAGACGAGCAGGAGCGCTACGATGCCCTCCTCCGGTACCTGAGCGTCTAAAATCGGGTGCTAGGAATCATACTGTTAACATTACGGGTGTTGCTGGCCAGCCTGGGAAGCCCCCAGGCTCCCATCGATACGCTGCCCCGCCCGCTGCGCCCCGTGGTGGCTCCCACCGATACGCTGGTGCGCATTGTGCCTTGCCCGGGCATCCGGCGCGCGGCAGCCGGCACCATCCTCTTCGTGGGCAATGCCGTTACCAAGGAGCGCATCCTGCGGGCCGAGCTGGACTTTCGCGAAGGCGACACCCTCACGCTGGCCGACTTGCCCACTCGCCTCGAAGCCAACCGCCGCCGCCTGTTCAACCTCCAGCTGTTTCATGCCGTGGTGGTGCAGGCCAGCTGTGCCGGTAGCCGGCTTGTTATCGTGTTTGGCGTGCAGGAGCGCTGGTACACCTTCCCAGTGCCCATCTTCTCCCTGGCCGACCGCAACCTGCGTTCCTGGCTCGACCGCTCCGACCGCTGGCGGCGTCTTGATTACGGCGTGCACGTCACGCGCAGCAACTTCCGGGGCCGCAACGAGCAAATCATCGCCAACCTGCAGCTCGGGTTCAACCGCAAGTACGAGCTGTTCTACGAAGCGCCCGGGCTGGGCCGCCGCCGCCTGGGCGCTGGGGTGGGGGCGTCCTTCTCCCAAAGCCGCACGGTCGACTACCGCACCCTCGCCGACCGCCTCGTGCCGCTGCGTGCCGATGTTGGCTTTCCCATCCAGCGTTTCTACGCCACGGCCGGGCTGCGTCTGCGCCACACCGTGCAGTTCCTCACCGCTTTCGATGTGTCGTACCACCGCGAGCGCATCAGCGACTCCGTCAATTATTATAACCCTGATTACTACCAGGGCCGCACCCAGCGCGAGTTCCTCGACCTCACCCTCACCAGCACCCGCAACCAGCGCAATACCTTCGCTTACCCCCTCACCGGCCAGTATGCGCAAGCGCAGCTCACGCACCGGGTTTTTCTGGATGCGGCCACGCCCAGCCTCACCACGCTGCACCTCACCTACGCGCGCTACCTGGCCCTGGGGCATAACTTTTATTATAGCCTCGGGCTTAGCGGACAGGCCCGGCTCACCCGCCGCCTGGCCTACGCCGATAGCCGCGCCCTGGGCTACGGCGACTTGGTGCGCGGCTACGACGAGTACGTTGTCGACGGCCGCCACTACGGCCTCGTGCAGCAAGGTTTGTCTTACCGCCTTTTCCAGCCCAAGGCCATCCGCCTGGAATCCGTTGGCAATCCTAAAATAAACACCATCCCGCTCGCCCTCTACCTCAATACCTTTGCCGATGCCGGCTACGTCGCGGCCCCCCATCCACTCCCCTCAAACCGCCTTCCCAATCAGTTCCTGCGGGCCGTTGGCCTCGGCCTGCACTTGGTCACGTACTACGACCGGGTTTTCACTGCCGAATACACCTTCAATGGCCTGGGCCAAACGGGCTACTTTTTTCGGGCCGAGTTCCCGATTTAACCGCTTGGCCCGCCGCCGCTGATTATTTATTTGTTACGTAACCTCGCCCCAACGTTACGTAACTCGCTTTCCTTCTCCGCATGAAAATCGCCATTCTCGGCAAGCCTTTCGACGACGAAGCCGCCCCGGCCATTCAAGCCCTGCTCGACGACTTGGCCGCGCGCCGAGCCGAAGTGCGCATCGGCGAGGCCTTCCGCACCTTTCTCGACAACCGCCTGCGCCTGCCCGATGGCACCACCGCCTTTCAGCGCGGCGATTCGCTGCGCGGTGTCCAGTACGTGCTCAGCATCGGCGGCGATGGTACCCTGCTCGATACTGTTACCTACGTTGGCAGCCTCCAAATCCCTATTTTGGGCATTCATACCGGCCGGCTCGGCTTCCTGGCCACCATCACCCCCGACCGCATTGCCCAAGCCATCGACGCGCTTTATAAGGGGCATTTCACCATCGAAGAGCGCAGTTTGATTCGCGTCGACACCGACCCCGACGTGTTTGGCAGCCTCAATTTTGGCCTCAACGAGTTCAGCGTCCTCAAGCGCGATACCTCGTCCATGATTGTGGTGCACACCTACATCGACGGCGAGTACCTGAATTCTTATTGGGCCGATGGCCTCGTCGTGGCCACGCCTACGGGCTCCACGGGCTATTCCCTGAGTTGCGGCGGTCCCGTGATGCTGCCCCAAACCAACAATTTTATCATTGCGCCCGTATGCCCCCACAATCTGAACGTGCGGCCCCTCGTTGTGTCGGACCAGAGCGTGATTTCCTTCGAGATTGAAGGCCGCAGCACCAGCTACATGCTGGCGCTCGACTCCCGCTCCCTGCCCGTCGAAGCCTCCGTCCAGATTGCCGTTCGTCGTGAAACCTTCAATGCCCGTCTAGTAAAGCTCAACCACGTCAACTTCCTCAGTACCTTGCGTAGCAAGCTAAATTGGGGCCTTGACCGCCGTAATCCCGCCGGAATGCAGATTTAGCAAATCTATTTTCTTGATTAAAAAAATCAGAAAATTTTTTTAGTTCCCATTAGTACCTACTTTTGTCACCGTCTGAAACTGCGCATTAACTGTACTACCCATCAACACCCGCACTTCGCATCATCATTTTCGTTGCCTTATGAAGAATATTTTCACTTATTCCACGGCATTTGTGCTTGGGTTGGGCCTGTTGGCCGCTCCTGAGGCCGATGCCCAGCAGTTCAGCAAGCGGAAGCAGTACAACTCTGTTGGCTTCAGCCTGAATGCTATGAACTATTTCGGTGATATTACGCCGTACACCAACTTTACGAGCCTGCGCTTTGGCGCAACCCGCGCTGGTGCGGGTGTTTCCATCACCCGTCGCTTTTACCCGCGCCTTTCGGGCCGTTTCGGCCTTTCGTACGGCCGTATCTCTGGCAGCGATGCCGACGCCGCTGATAAGAATGACCCCGATGCCCGGTACCGTTATAACCGAAACTTCACGTTTCGCAACGACATTCTGGAAGCTTCGGCCGTTGCAATCTTCGACCTGGTTGAGAACCGTAACAACTACCTGAAGCGCCCGGACTTCGTGCCGTATGTTTTTGCTGGTGTCGCGGGCTTTTACAGCAATCCCAAAGGCCTTAGTGCAAGTGGCTCGTACGTCAGCCTAGCCAATTTGAAAACCGAGGGCCAATCGAAGGCATACGGTCAAACGCAGTTTGCCATCCCTTTTGGTGGCGGTATTCGCTACCGTATCAACCGTAACTTTGATGCCAGCCTGGAAGTAGGATGGCGCAAAACCTTTACGGACTACATTGACGACGTAGGCGGCAAGTTTGCTCCTATATCCTCTTTGGGTTCAGATGCAGCCAAGTACTTTGGTAACGGCATTACCAGAAGCCAAGCCGGTGATTTTACAAACTTCACTGACCCTACCAGCCAGCGTGGCGACAAGGGCAATAAAACCGACTGGTACATCGTAACGGGTGTCACGTTGAACTACATCTTGACGCCCCGCATCAAGAACCCTAAATTCCGCTAGCCCGTGGCGCTGGCTGAATGCAGTCCTTTCCAGTCAGCAATTAGCTTAGAATGACGAACTTAAGTTTCCAAAACGCACTCCTCGTTTGCCTTATGCAAGCGGGGAGTGCGTTTTTTTGTGCTTCGGCCAGCGCGCAGAATACCAGCGAAGTAGGTATCGGGTTGGGGGCCACCAACTACCGGGGAGAAGTATCCCCCGCGTACCAATTTCAGAATAACCGGCCGGCATTTACGGTGTTTTACCGCAAAGACGTGTCGGTACCCATTACCCTGCGAGGAGGATTCACCGCCGGCCTGCTACGCGCCGATGATGGCAACGTGACCGGGGAAAATGGCGGCGTACCGCCCTTGCAGAATTATCGCCAGGTAAACACCAAGGGCAGTCTGTTGGAAGCCTCCGCCATCGTGGAGTACAACTTCATGGACTATCACTACCGGACCGACAAGATTCACTTCACCCCCTACCTGTTTGCGGGGATTGCCGGGTTTTACGCCAACACCACCACGGTGAGCAACAATCAGGCCCTCACCGGGGCCCTTAACCGGCAAGGGTCCATGCTGGGGTTCGCCATTCCGGCCGGAGTGGGGTTTAAGTACGGGCTTTCGGAGCACCTGAATCTGGGTTTGGAGGTGGGCGTGCGCAAAGCTTTCACGGACCAACTAGACCATTTGGCCGACCAGGACCCGCTGCTGGTAAACCCGCACGACCAAGACTGGTATTATTATAGCGGGGTCAGCCTGTCGTATACCTTCTTTAAAATTAAGTGCCCCGACCAATATAAAAAGAATAAAGGGCTGCTAAAGTAACAGTTAGCATCACGGCGACTGGATGAATCGGAATGGTTGCATTTAGCGGCCGGGTGACGGACCTCGGCCGTCTTCCGCCGCTAAATGCAACCATTTCCGTAACTTGCGTCCTCTTTTAGCGAAACCGCAAAGATGACCGGCAAGGCCGAAATTGATACGCAAAATATTCCCGCCCACGTGGCCGTTATCATGGATGGTAATGGGCGCTGGGCCAAGCAACGCGGGGGACTGCGGGTGTTTGGGCACCAGAGCGCCATTACGGCGGTGCGTGAAACCGTGGAAGAAGCCGCCGAACTCGGCGTGCGCTACCTGACGTTGTACGCCTTCTCGACCGAAAACTGGAACCGACCGGCGCTCGAAGTGATGGCGCTGATGCAATTACTGGTGCATACCATTCGGCAGGAAACCGCTACGTTGCTCAAGAACAGCATTCGCTTGGAAGCCATTGGCGACATCAGTACCCTGCCGGGTAATTGCCGGCGTGAGCTGGCCGAAGCCATGGACCTGACCAAAGACGGCACCCGCATGACGCTGGTATTGGCCCTGAGCTACAGCGGACGCTGGGATTTGACCCAGGCTGCCAAGCGCCTGGCATTTGAAGTGGCTAGCGGCCAGCTTCAACCCGCCGACGTGACCGAGGCCACCGTCGCCAGCTACTTGGTAACGGCCCGCATGCCCGACCCGGAACTGCTCATCCGCACCAGTGGCGAGCAGCGCATCAGTAACTTTTTGCTTTGGCAGCTGGCTTACACTGAACTATACATCACCGATTTGTTGTGGCCGGATTTCCGGAAGCAGCATTTTCAGGAAGCCATTCGGGCTTACCAGCGCCGGGAGCGGCGGTTTGGCAAAACCAGTGAGCAAATCACGGCATCTTAATTTTTTGTAATGCTTATTGTGCGTAATCTATTTGTAAGAGTTGTGCTGGCGGTGGTAATGCTGGGAGGCTTAATCTCCCGGCCCGTGCAGGCCCAGCAAACCGCTCCGAGCGGTGCTGATGAACCCAAAAAATACGTGTTGGGGGGCATTACCGTCAGTGGGGCCCGTTACCTCGACCCCAACACCCTCATCAGCCTGACCGGCTTGCGGGTAGGCGATGTTATTATGGTACCGGGTGAAGAAATCGGTAAGTCGATTCGCAAGCTGTGGGCCCAGGGCATTCTGGGCGATGTAAGCGTGACCATTGCCCGCACGGAAGGGGACAAAATTTTTCTGGACTACAACCTGAAGGAGCGCCCCCGGCTGTCTAAATTCACGTTCGCGGGCATCCGCAAAAGCCAGACGGAGGACCTTACCAAAAAAATTACCCTCATTCGGGGTAAGGTGGTAACGGACGCCCTCATCAACAATACCCGGACCCAGGTGCGCAAGTTCTTCGTGAACAAAGGCTACCTGGATGCTAAAGTGAACATCGTGCAAGTGGCTGACTCGGCCCTTTCTAACAGCGTGGCGCTGCGCATTGATGTGGAAAAAGGTGCGAAAATTCGTATTCACGACATTGCCTTCGAAGGCAACAAAGCGTTTTCGGACCGTAAGCTGAAAGGCAAGTTGAAGAAAACGAAGGAGCGGAAGCCGTATAAATTCCTGACCGCCGGCAAGTTCCAGCGGAGCGAATACGAAGAGGATAAAAAGAAACTGCTCGAATTCTACAACGCAGAAGGCTACCGCGATGCGGCCATTGTGAGCGACACTCTGATGCGGGACGACAAGGGCTTGGCGTTGCGCATCACGCTGGATGAAGGGCCGAAATACTATTTCCGCCACATTACCTGGAGCGGTAACTACCTCTACGACGACAAGACCCTGGCCAACGTGCTGGGCATCAAATCAGGCAGCGCCTACAGCAAGGAAATTCTGGACAAGCGCCTGAACTACAACCCCACGGGCCAGGATATTTCGTCGCTTTACCTCAACGACGGGTATTTGTTCTTTACCATCGACCCGGTAGAAACCAAGGTAGAAGGCGACTCGATTGACATCGAGATGCGCCTGAGCGAGGGCGTGCAGGCCCACATCAAGGACATTAACATCTCGGGCAATACTAAAACCAGCGACCACGTGTTGCGGCGCACGCTACGCACGCTGCCCGGCGACAAATTCAACCGCGAACTACTCATTCGTTCGCAGCGCGAGATTGCGACGCTGGGCTATTTCGACCCGGAAAAGATTGGCATCAACCCGGTGCCAAACCAGGCGGACGGCACCGTGGACATCAATTACACGGTCGTAGAAAAGCCTTCGGACCAAGTAACGCTGTCGGGCGGCTGGGGGGGCTTTGCGGGCTTCATCGGTACGGTGGGCTTGGTGTTCAATAACTTCTCGCTGCGCAAAGCCGGCAACTTCCGGAATTGGACGCCCGTGCCGGCCGGCGATGGCCAGCGCTTGTCGCTCAACGTGCAGGCCAACGGCGTGCAGTACCAGGCTTATTCGCTCTCGTTCACGGAGCCTTGGCTGGGTGGCCGCCGGCCGAACTCCTTTTCCTTCAGCTTGAACCACAGTGTACAACGCACCGGAGCCGCCCTGGACGCCTCCAGCGACCAGTTCATCAAGGTAAACAGCGCCACGGTGGGCCTGGGCCGCCAGCTGCGCGTGCCAGATGATTACTTCACGCTCAGCAACTCGCTGTCGGTTAGCCAATACCAGACGCAGAACTACCCGTTACTGCCAGGTTTCACTTCCGGCTACGCCACGAACATTACGCTCAATACCACGCTATCTCGCAATAGCATTGACAACCCGACGTATACCCGCCGCGGTTCGTCGCTGAGCCTGAGCGTTAACCTCACGCCACCTTATTCGCTGCTGAACCCGGACCACCCCAACAGCAGCCAGTTGATTGAATTCCACAAGTGGATGTTTGATGCCTCGTGGTTTACGCCCATCGTGGGCAAGCTGGTGCTCAACACCCGGGCGCACTTTGGCTACTTGGGCAGCTATAATTCGAACCGCGAAATCGGTCCGTTTGAACGTTTCAAGATGGGCGGCGCTGGTTTGGGCTATAACGGGGGCGGCAACTTCCTGGTGGGTACCGACTACGTAGGCCTGCGGGGCTACGACGACCCCAACCAGCCCTTCGCCATTCCGACGGCTCAAAACGGCCAGTCTGGGGGCATTGCCTTCAACAAGTACGTGCTGGAAATGCGCTACCCCGTGAGCCTGAACCCGGCCGCAACGGTGTACGTGCTGGCGTTCGCGGAGGCGGGCAATTCGTACGACTCGTACCAGAACTACAACCCCTACAAGCTGTACCGCTCGGCGGGGGTGGGTGCCCGCATTTTTATGTCGGCTTTTGGCCTGCTCGGGTTTGATTTTGGCCACGGCTTCGATTCGGTTATTCCGGCCGTGGGCACGAACACCAAGCAAGACCCAAATCACTTCCACTTCATTATCGGTCAGCAAATTCGCTAGCAAGGCACTAGCGGGCGAGATTTCACGTTTCCTCCCGTATGAAGAAATTTGGTGGCCTGCTACTGGCCTTATTGTTGCTCACGGGTGTGACGGGGGTGCGTGCCCAGAAATTTGGGTGGGTGGACTCGGAGTTTATTCTCAACAAGATGCCTGATTATGCCAAGGCCCAACAGGAACTCAACCTGTTGTCGGATACCTGGCAGAAGGAAATCGAAGTGCAGCGCAAGGACATCGACCAGCTGCACCGGACCTACCAAGCCGAAGAAGTGGTGCTAACCGAGCCCATGAAGAAGAAGCGACAGGACGAAATCCTAAAGAAGGAACAGGACATGAAGGCCTACCAGAACAAGCAGTTTGGCTACGAAGGCCAGCTGTTCAAGAAGCGGCAGGAGCTCACCAAACCCGTTCAAGACAAGGTTTTCGAAGCAGTGGAAAAAGTAGCTAAGAAGAAGTCCCTAGCCGCCGTATTCGACAAATCGGGTGACCTGACGCTGCTCTATACCAATCCTGCGCACGACTACACGGAATTCGTACTCGAGGAATTGGGTTTGGGGGCTGAAGACCGCAACCAACCCGGTCCCAAGGGAGCCGTGAAAACAGTAGCGCCGCCCAAGACTCCGGTCGACCCCAATTTTGAATCGGATTCGGGCACGTCGGAACCGGGAACCATTGCCCCAAAGGCAACCAAAACCAAGGCACCGGCTAAGAAGAGCCGGAAGTAATTACCTTTGTCCCAATATTTTTCTGACCCTTTTTCTTTTTGATGAATCTCGTGAAAATTTTTCGTCTGACGCTCGCCGCCGCTCTGCTGACCGCCGGAACCCTGGCCGCCACTTCCGCGCAGGCCCAGGCCCCCCTGAAAATTGGCTACACTGACGTTCAGTACGTGTTGGCCCAGATGCCCGAAAGCAAACAAATCGAGTCGGAGCTGAAAACCTACAACACGCAGTTGGAGGCCCAGTTGAAGAGCAAGTACGCCGACTACCAAGCCAAAGGCGAAGCCTACCAAAAAGGCTCCGCTACGATGACGGACGTGGTGAAAGCCGATAAGGAAAAAGAACTGCAAGGCTTGCAGCAGTCCATCCAGGAGTTCCAGCAGAGTGCCCAGCAGTCGTTGCAGCAAAAGCAGCAGGTTCTGCTGAAGCCGGCGCTCGATAAGCTGCAAAAAAATATTGATGTGGTAGCCGATGAAAACGGTTTCACTTACGTGTTCAACTCTGATGGCGGCGGTAGCCCGCTGCTGTTGCATGCGCCTAAAGACGGTGATATTTCGGACCTTGTATTGAAGAAAATGGGCATTACGCCCGGTGCCGCCGCTCCCATCAAATCGGGTCCGGCCGCCGCGCCTGCTGCTCCGGTTACCCCGGGCATCAACAAGACCAAAACCAAGACCAAGAAATAAGCGGCTCTCGCCGCTTGGGTACGAAAAAGCCGGAGCAAGCGCTCCGGCTTTTTTCATGCAATGACGCATCCGAATACGACATGATAGACGAAGAATTAGCCCCCGATGACCTGCTGGACCCCGAAGCCGACGACGCGGAAAGTGGCGACGAGTTGTACGAGCACCACCGCATCCTCGTAGACCGGGGCCAGGAGATGCTGCGCATTGATAAGTTCCTGCAGGCCCGGTTGCGCAATACCTCGCGCAATAAAGTGCAGGAAGCCATCCGGGCATTGGCCGTGGAGGTGAACGGCGAGGCTGTAAAACCCAACTACCGGGTGAAACCCCAGGACGTTATCACCATCACCCTGCCCGAGCCGCCGCGCGAAGGCCGGGTAATACCCGAAGAAATGCCACTGGACATTCGGTACGAAGATTCCGAACTGCTCATTGTGAACAAGCCCGCTGGGCTGGTAGTACATCCTGCTTACGGCCATTGGCAAGGAACGCTGGTGAACGGGTTGGCGCATCACCTCGCCAATTTGCCGACTGGGCGCAACGGTGAAATTCGCCCCGGCCTGGTGCATCGGATTGACAAGGATACCTCGGGCCTGTTGGTCATCGGCAAAACGGAGTTCGCGATGACGCATCTGTCACTCCAGTTCTTTCACCACACCATTCAGCGGAGCTACCTGGCATTGGTTTGGGGCACACCGCCCGGCCCCACGGGTACCATAAGCGGTAATATCGGCCGCAGCCTGCGCGACCGGAAGGTGCAGACCGTTTATCCCGATGGCGACTATGGCAAGCCTGCGGTGACACATTATGAGGTGTTGGAAAGCTTTGGTCCCGTCACGCTGGTGCGCTGCGTGCTCGAAACCGGCCGTACCCATCAGATTCGGGCCCACATGCAGTACCTTGGCCACCCGCTATTCTCGGATGCCACGTACGGCGGCGACCGCATTCGGGTGGGGCAGAGCAATGGCACGTACCGGGCCTTTGTGGAGAATGCCTTTCAGTTGATGCCGCGCCAGGCGTTGCATGCCCGTTCGCTGGGGTTCGTGCATCCGACGTCGGGCGAACAGCTGCTTTTTGAAGCAGAACTGCCGGAGGACTTTGCAACGGTGCTGGAGAAATGGCGCGCCTGGGCCTCCTAACTATTAGAATGCCCTAAATAGAAAGGCCCCAGCGCAATTGCGCTGGGGCCTTTCTGCTAGCTAACGATTGGCTCGTTACTTCTTCTTCGCAGTTGCTTTGGGCGCTGCCTTGGTGGCAGTCCGGGGCTTGGCCGAGAGGATTTTGATGTTGTCCTCCGCGCCCTTGTTGCTGGGGTCGGCAGCCAATACTTGCTCAAAGTAGCGGATGGCCGAGGCCTTATCGCCCGCATTGGCACTGTAAACACCCAACTGACCATTTGCCTCGATAATCCCCGATTTGAATTTGGTGGGGTCGGCACCTTCCGCTTTGGAAAGCTCGATGTACTTCTCATAATAAGGCTTAGCCAATCCTTTCTTACCGTCGGGGTCGAGGCTATTATTCACCTGGGCGCGATTCAAGTAGCCGGGTGCGTAAGTAGGCTTGGCCGTCAGAATAATGTTGTAAACGCTGTCGGCACGGGTGTACTGCTTGTCGCCGGTGAGGGCGGTAGCCAGGCGGAATTGGTCGGTAAGGTCACCTTTGCAGTTAGTTAGCTTATAGCTATACACGCGGGCGGCCCCTTTGTAGTCCTTCTGGTTGGCATAGATGGATGCCAGGTCATTCTGGAATTCACAGGCCTTGGTTGGGTCTTTCTTAATGAGTTCACCAATACCAGCAATGGCTTCGTTGCCCTTACCGGTTTTACTCATGATTTTATACTTATATGCCAAGTCTTCCGGGAGAACCTTATCTGCCGGAGCTACTTTCATGTACGTATCCATGGCCGTTGCTGCCCCTGCAAAGTTGCCGGTTTCATACAGCAAATAAGGGCGCAGGCGGTTCATGGTCAAGTTATTAGGCTCGCTTTGCAACACCTTTTCTACTTCCGTGAGGGCTTCGCCGTATTTGCCGCTCTTATAGAGAAACGCTGCATATTGCGCATCCGTAGCCGATGATTTTTCGGCCAAGCTGATGTACTTCTGAATGCTGCTCAATGCCAGGTCGTACTGGCCAGCCAGGTAGTACATGTCGGCCAACTCACTGTAAGCGGGAGCATAGCTGGGGTCCAACTCCACGGCTTTCATCAAGCTCTCGCGAGCCGCGTTGAAGTTGCGCGAACGGACGTTAAGCGCCCCTTTCCGGTAGTATGCCTGGGTGTAGCTCGGGTTGGCCGCAATAGCTTGGTCGTAGCTGGTCATGGCTTCGCCGCCACCTTGGTCCGAGTGCAGGAATACATCGCCGCGAGCAACCATCAACGCCGGGTCAACTTTCGTTTTGTTCAGCGCCTGGACAGTCGTCAGGTAGGTTTGAGCTTTGCCCATGCCTTTCATGTCCGCCTCGCCATAAGCTTGAACAATCATCGTCAGCACTTTGGCATCTTTGTTTTTGGTGGCTTTAGCAGCGGCGTCAAACTGCGCTTCAGCGGGGGCCAACTGGCCTTTTGCCAGTAGCGCACGGCCGGCGGCAACTTGGCCAAAAGGCGTGGAGCCAGCAGCTTTATTGAAATAGAAAGCTGCCGAGTCCGGCTGCTCACGCATCTGATAGAGGCGGCCTAACTCAAAAGCGGCTTCGGGAGTGGAGCCGGGACGCAACGCGGCACGGGCTTCATTGTAGCGGCCCAATTCGATAGCGCGCTGGGCGCTTTGGATGTTTTGGGCGGTGGCCGCCGTAGTGCCGGCTGCCATTGCAATGGCAACGAGCAGCGGCTGTTTCCAGGGCTTGAAACTCATAGGAAGAAAAAAAGGATGAAAAAGCAAAAATGAACAAGTGATGAATACGCGCCGAAGACAATTACAGTTTAGGCGTCGTAATGATACGCGCCTGCATCTGGGCAGGCAGCAGGCCGGATTTTTGAAATATCAACTGACCGTTCTTGCCTGCCACGAAAGATGCAAACCCCGTGCCCAATCCCGCACGTGCCTCCCGGCTGATAACGTAAAGGTTACGCCGTAAAGGGTAGTTCTGCAAATCGTCGTGTTCGGCAAGCTGAGCCGGCGTCTTTTCAGCTAAATACACCTGAAATGGCTGAATAAAATCGTTTAGTTTCGGATTAGGCCGCGACGTAATGCTGGCCACGCGCACTTTGTTGAAAAATTTCATTGCCGTGGGGTCGTCCCGGTCTGAAATCCAGTTCACGCCCACGATGCCGATGGCGCTGGGGTGGGTTGCAACATAATCGAGCAGCGCTGGGTTCGACGTTGCCGCGAATACCCGCGTAGTGAGGTCCTTGCCGTGGGTTATCGTATCGCGCACGTACCGGGCCGTGCTGCTCCGGTTGGCATCAAACACCACGTTGATAGCAGCCAGTGCTTTCTTGCCACTAATCTGGCTCCAATCGCTGGTCTTGCCGGTAAAAATGTCGGCCAGCTGTGCCACTGTAAGCAAGGAATCGGGGTTAGCCCGGTTCAGCACAATCGCTAGGCCATCAATGCCGATGCGCGTGGTACGCGGCACAATGTTCTGCTTCACGAAATCGGCGGTTTCCTCGGCGTTGAGTTCCCGGGCCACCACCGCCAGCTTCACCTTATCGTTGATAAGGTCCAGCATCACCTTCTCTTCCGGCTGGAAGCTCATCTTTACATGCGCGTTGGGATACAGCTTGGCAAACGTATCTACCTGTGCCTGGAGGATGGGGGCAAAAGTTTCATCCACGCTCACCGCAACATTGCCGCTCGTAGGCGTATCCTGCGCGCCCGGCGAGCCCGGACCGTTGCAAGAAACCATTGTAACGGCTCCCACCAGTAAAGCGGCAGCGCCGGTAGTTAAAAGGTGCACGCGCTTACTCATGGTCGTTGGGGTCAGTAAAAGAAGATTGGTTGCGGAAATGCACTTGATAAACGCGGCCTAGCCGCAACAGCCCATAGAGAATGAGCACTGTGCCCAGCACGCGCCGGGCCGTGGGCGGTAATTGGAAAAGGCCATCGCCGCTGGGATGGCCCGCCGACCACAGCGCCCACACGCCCAGCCCTACGTATACCAAGGCCATCGCAAGTACGAAGTAGCGCACCAGCCGTTGGGGCGACTTCCCGAGTCGTTCTTCGGTGGTAGGACGGTTGGACATAGGGCGATAAGGACTGGATTGGAAATGGTTAACCGTGATTCAACCGCTGAAGGTTCGGTCACATCGGTTTGATGCCCGCGAACCAGTTCACAAAAAAGCCGAATATTAGCGGCTTTTCATAGCAATCGCTAATATTCGGGCCCTGCAACTCGCCTATCTTGCTAATAGTTAAGCAGCTTGGTGCTATTCGAACTGAAAGGTAATGGGCAGCGTGAAGCGTACTGCCACAGAATGGTGGTTTTGCATGCCCGGTGTCCAAGAGGGCATTTCGCGCACCACGCGAGCGGCCGCCTCCTCCGTGCCGTAGCCCAATCCTTTCAGCACCGTTACTTCGCCAACGCGGCCATCGGCCTGCACCACAAAGGTCACGTAGACTTTGCCCGACACTTGGGCGGCCAGCGCGGCCGCTGGGAAATGCAAGTGTTTCTGCAAATAGCGTTGCAGCGCCGACCGGCCGCCCACAAAGTCGGGCATCACCTCCGCTGTCAGCACCGCCGTCGGAGCGGCCTCGGGCGCTCGGCGGGCAGAGTCTGCCCCAGAAGCGGTGGCCGGACCATTGCCCACATTCGCACCAACAGTACTCGAGGCTCCGGCTGTGGCCGGTCCGGTAGCCCCTATGTCCTGTGGCAGCGCCGATTTGATAATTGGCTTTACCTCTGGGTCGGCCACCACGTGCGTTTGAATAGTGGAGTGGGACTTCACGGCCACAGCCGGTTGCGAGGGAGCTGTGCGAGACAGCACCGGCTTTAGCTCGGGCATTTCATACATCTGGGGGGCCGGCTGTGGCAACGGCCGTACAAACACCGGCGGCATGGTAACCGCTGGAAAGAAATAGCGAATAACCAACGGTGTCATCAAAAGCACCGATACTGCCGCAATCGTAATCAGTAACGCCGAACCCAGATTGCGCTGATAAGCGCGACGCAGTTGGAATGCACCATAAGCTTGGTTGCGACCCTCGAAAACGATGTCATCGAGCGAGCCCGTAAGGGTGATAAGCGTGGACATGACAGCAGGAATAAATTGAGGTGAATGAATCAGACCCAAGCCATGCGGGTGGGAGGCCCCCGTCGTTAGCTTGCCTCGCCCCAACGGCATACCTGACGGGAATAGTATGTAAGCATACAAATATTTGACATCGTTAGCCATGAATAATGGTTAACGAAAAACCCCCGGACCATGCCGCAAAGCACAATCCGGGGGTTTAAGTAATTCTGGCGCAAGCCAGAATAAGTACTACTGAATCTTGAAGGTAATCGGCACGGTAAACGATACGCTCACTGCACGGCCGTTCTGCTTGCCGGGAATGAACTTGGGCAGCGTTTTTACGGCCCGAATCGTCTCTTCGTCCAGACCGGAGCCCAGTCCTTTTACCACTTTCACATCCGAAACTTCGCCTTGCGGGTTCACCGTAAAGCTTACGAAGATGCGGCCTTCAACTTGGTTGCGGAGAGCCAGGGCGGGGTATTTCACCGCTTTTTGGATAGCCGCTACGATGGCGGCGTTGCCGCCACCGCCGGGCAACTGGGGCATTTGCTCTACGTACGTGTAGACCTTCTGCTCCACTACTTCTTCCACTACTTTGTCGCCGGTGCCTGAAAGCTCGGACAAGTCCGGGGCATCGGTGTTGCCTTTCACAGTTACCGTGGCCACGGTTTTGTCTTTGAGCTCCTCTTGGTCCGGCACTTCTTCCTTTTTCACTTCTTCATCCTTTTTCACCACCGGCGGGGTGAATTTAATGGTGGTGAGTTTGGGGGGCGGGGGCGGAGGAGC
>JBBQSQ010000021.1:0-32495 GCA_038213745.1 Cytophagales bacterium | reverse complement strand
CGAAAATGTAGCCCCGTACGCCTTGTTTAGCGACTTGGTGGGCAACTACAACCCCTGGACGCCGCTCCTGGGCAGCTACACGCTCACGGCCACACCCTACGCCAATGGCGGGGCTACCGGGGCCGCGGGGGTAGGGGTTACCATCACTTTTATTGTCCTGAGCAACCCCTTGCCGGTAGAGCTCACGGCCTTCACCGCCGAGGCGCGGGCGGCGGGGGTGGCGCTGCGGTGGGCCACGGCGAGCGAGACCAACAACCGGGAGTTTGAGGTGCAGCGCAGCGCCGACGGGCAGCTCTTTGCGGTGCTGGGCCGCGTGGCCGGGCAAGGCAGCACGGCCACGGCCCACGCCTATGCCTTCGACGACAAACCGGTGCTCGATGCCCCCACTACCCTGTATTACCGGCTGCGGCAGGTTGATTTCGACGGAAAATCCACGTTCTCACCAGTGCGGGCGGTGGCTGTGCAACCGGGCGGAGTGGTACTCCAGGTGTATGCCGCGGCCCGGACCACTGGCCTGCTGCACTACACGTTTTCGGGGGCGACGGCCGGGGCCACGTCGCTGGACCTGTACGCCATTAGTGGCCAGCACCTGGGGCGGTACCCGCTGGCCGCTGCGGGCACCCTGCCCGTCGCCACCCTGCCGCCCGGCGTCTACCTCCTGCGCCTGTCGAGCAGCGCGGGGCAGGTTACCCGGCGCTTCGTGCTCGAATAAAAAGCTGCCCTGTCCTTTCTCCCCACAACGACGACCGGTCGGACTGCGTTGAGCTGTTCGGCCGGCTGCTATTCCCGCACCAGCCGCTGGGTTTTTGGGCCGGCATTGGTGTCGAGCTCAACCTGGTAAATGCCTATGGGCAAGGCCTGAAGCTCGACGGTGGCACTGCCATCGGTGAGGGCCCCTTGCAGCAGGAGCTGGCCCAGCTGGTTGCGCACGCGGTAGCGGGTGGCGCTGGGGGCGGCAATGTGCAGAAATTGATGGGCCGGGTTGGGGAAAAGCGCCGCGCTGGCCCCCGCGGCCACCGCCACCACCGGCGAGAACGTGCCCTGCCCCCCCGTATCAACCTGGCGCAGCCGGTAGTAGAGCGGGCCGGTGGGGGCGAGGTAATCGTCGAAAGCGTAAGCGTGGGCCGTGGCCGTGCTGCCCTGCCCGGCCACGCGGCCCAGCACCGCAAAGAGCTGCCCGTCGGCGCTGCGCTGCACCTCAAACTCCCGGTTGTTGGTCTCGCTCGCCGTGGCCCACCGCAGCGCCACCCCCGCCGCCCGCCGCTGGGCCGCAAACGTGGTAAGCGTCACGGGCAGCGGGGCACCCGACGCGCGCACCTGCTGGTAGGCAATCTGCTGCAAGGCAACGGCATCGGCGCTTCTGATGTCCAGGGCGGCGGCGGCTTGCTCGGTGCCGCCCAGGGTGCGCGGGTCGCGGGCCGTGAGCTGATAGAACAGCACGCAGGCGGCCAGGTAAGAGCCCCATTTGCTGGCGTGGTACCGGTCGGTGGCCCACAAATTGAGCTGGCCGGCGGTGGGGGTGTAGGGGTTGCGCGTGGCCACCCCGGCCTGAATGGCCCGGACCCAGGCGTCGCCGATGGGCGCCACGGCCATAAAACGGCTGTTTTGGGTTAGGAGTTGTTTGTAAGCATCGTGCAGGTCGGTGGTCATTGCCTCGATGGCCAGGCCGGAGTAGGGCTGGGAGGCGGGGTAGGTGAGGTCGGCCCGGGCCCAGGTTTGGTAGAGGTAAACGTTGGCCTGCGCATTAGCGGAATGAATCTTCTGCTCCAGCTGCGTGGCGTAGGAGAAGAAAAGCGATGGCTGGCCGCTGCGTTCCGTCGGTAGGGGGCGCGTGCTCTGTTCTTGCAGCACCACCTTATCCCAGCGCGACTGCTGAATGACGGGCAGGGCCACGTTGTAATGGTTTTCGAGGGAGCTGCCGTTGATGAGCTCCAGGTGCACTTCGTAGGCCAGGCCGGCCTCGTCGGTGAACTTCTTGAAAATGCCGGGCACCCCGCCCCAGGGCCCGGTGCCGTCGCTTTCGTGGCGCGGGCTGCTAGGGGAGAGGTCCGCGTTTTCATCCCTGATGTTCGCCGTGTTGTACTTGAGCACCGGCTCGGCGTACCCGTGGGTAAAACTGTTGCCCACGAACAAGACCCGCACCTGCGCATCGGCCGTGAGCGCCGGCCCTCCCGTGCAGCCAATGACGCCCACGCACACGGCAAGGCACTGAATCTTAAACTTCCGGAAGGCCCTGAAAATGTATACCATGGTGTGGGCCCTAGGGAGAAAAGCTATCCATTATCTAATCGTTGTCCGTGAGCAGGCGGTGGTAGAGCTGGTCTGCCACGTTGCCGAGAAAAAAGCGCAGGCTGGTCTCACGCCATGCGAAAGGAATTTCCGGGCTGGCGTAAGTCCGGCGGCCAAAGCGAAGCTTGAGAAAGGTGGCAAAGGGGACGTAGCGCCCCAAGTCCGTCGGCCCCGGGAGCACCGGCCGCCCGGTGGCGGCCAAGCAGGCCAGGGCCGGGAAATTGACCTTGGCCGCCACCGCCGAGCCCACCACCGTCTGCCAGAACCGGGTGTTTATCTCGATAACCTTAATCTGCTGGTCGCGCGCATCATAGCGCAGGTCCAGGTGGGCCACGCCGTTCCAGTGCAGGGCCCGCATCAGGCGGTCGGCCACGGCCAGCACGGCAGCGTTGCGCACGAACTCAATGGCCTCGGCCGGTGCGTATTTACCCGCCGCTGCCACCAGGGATTTCTGAACGGAATGGGCCACCAGCCGTCCATTCTGGTACAGCACGTTGCAGTCAATGTCGTACCCCTCCAGGCAGTTCTGGATGATGTAGCGGTCGGCCTCGGGGAGGTCGGCCACGGCTTGCAGCAGCGCGGCCGGCTCGTCGTATTGCACGATGCCCTGGCCCCCGCACCCATCAATGGGTTTGAGCAGCACCGGAAACCGGAACCCCACCAGCTTCGCGGCCAGCCCGTTCCGAATGTCCAGCAGCGTATCCGGAGCCGGGATTTCGTGCTCCTGCATAAACGCGGCCAGTAGCCCTTTGTCGGAGGCAATTTCGTAGTGCGCCGCCGAAGGCAGGGGCAGCACCCGCATCGTCGCTTCGAAAGCCGGCCGGTGGGCAATCACGAAGCGCATGCCGGCCACGTCAACGGGCAGCAGCACCTGCGCCTGAATGGTCTGGGCCACCTGTTGGGCAAAGGCCACAAAGGCAGCATCCGACTGCCCGGGAGGGCACATGTGGCAGGCCCGCAGGTAGCCCGAAAACCGGTAGTAGTTGTGGGTGCCGCGGGTGAGCAGGTGCACCCGCATGCCGGGCCATTGGCTCAGGCAAAAGAGCACGGCCCTTGTTAGGCGGTACTCCCCTTCCAGCACCAGCACTGTGAGGCCGGCGAGCGGTTTGGTAGCGCGCGGCCGGGGGGACCGCTCCACGGTCACTTCTTCGTTGCGGCCGGCCGGGGTCGGCCGGGGGTCGGAAGGTGGCAATAACTCAACCTGGGCAGCCATGGTGGGGGAGCGGCTAAGAAAATGGAAAGGAAGTGGGGGCGGCCCGGCTCTCAGGCGCTGGCCTCGGCAGGCATGCGCTGCCTTTCTGTGGGGGCTAGCATTGCTGCGGGCATTGGCGCGGCGGGCGTGCCAAAGTAGGCTTCCTGCTCGCGGCGCAGCTGGTCGATAAGGCGGCCGGCGGGCAGGATTACGTCGTCGTAGGTCAGCACCTGGTCCTTGGGCACGTCGTGGCGCAGCACACAGCCTTCGGCCACGCCAATGGGCAGCAGGTTTTGCTGGCGGGCCAGGGGGTAGTTCTCGGCCAGGCCGTAGGTCATGTAGTGGCCAATGCCGTCGATGGTCTGGCCGGCCAGCAGGTCAATTTTGGCCGCCGTGATGACTTCCACCCGCGGCGCGCCGGCCGGAGCCAGGCAGGCGTCGCCGAAGAGCACGGCCCGCGCCACCGAAGTAGGCGTTTCGAAATGGCACAGGTGGTAGGGCGTGTAGAAGCAGTAGAGCGGCCCCGGCCCCAGCTTGTAGAGCTTGAGGTAGTGCTGCTGAATGGGGTCATCGTGGGTGCCCAGGATGAACACGCCGGGGCCGGGCTCGGCCCCCACCACGTAGTCCACAATGCCGGGGCCACCGTCGAGCAGGCGCTCCGTGGGGTACCACTCGGCGGCTTTGCTGATGGGCGTGCCCGGGGCCACCGTGGGGCCGTACATGCCGCGCTGGGCCACATCCATGCCCAGAGCGTTGGCAATGACGGCCTGCTCGAAGCTGATTTTGCTGCCGTCGGCGAAGCTCGTGACCATGCTCGGGTTCTGGCCCCACTGGCGGGCAAAGCCCTCCTGGGTGGTGGGGTTGCGGTAGGGGTCGTGCAGGCCCTTGATATTGCCGCACAGTACCGGCTTCACGCCCAGGCCCAGCACGAAGCGCGCCAGGTTGAGCGTCACGCCGGGTTGGTCGCCGTCGCTCACGGTGTACACCACCCCCGCCTTGTCGGCGTATACTTTCAGGATGGACCCGGCCGTGCCGTCGAGCTCGGCGTTGAGCAGCACCACGTGCTTGCCGTGCCGGATGGCTTCCAGCACCACGTGCGCGCCGTGCTCCACCGCGCCCGTTACTTCGATGATGGCGTCGATGCCCTCGGCCCGGCTCAGCAGCAGCGCATCGCTGGTGATGGCCGGCTGGCCAAGCTGGATGCAGGCTTCGAGCGCGCCCACCGTGCCCACTTCGCGGGCCGTGAGCTCGCCGGCCTCTTCGTAGGCCCGGCGGGCCTGCGCCAGGGTGCGGTTGGCAATGGCGACCAGCACCATGCCGGGCACGTAGCGGCAAATTTGCAGGGCCACGCCCCGGCCCATAAAGCCCGCGCCCACCATGGCCACCCGAATGGGCTGGCCGGCTTGCTGGCGCTTTTTCAGGGCATTGTCAACGAGTATCATATGCAGAAATAGTGAGGGGGTGAGGCGTTAATTGATAACTAGTTCCTGAGGCCGCGCGGCGGCTACGGCCCCCTGGAAGTCGGGGTGGTGGCGGTCTTTATCGGAAATGAGCACGGGCTCAAACGGCCACTTGATGCCGATGGCGGGGTCGTTCCAGCGCAGGCCGCGCTCGGCCCCGGGCGTGTACTTGGCCGACACCTGGTAGCACACGTCGGTATCGTCCGTCAGGGTCAGGAAGCAGTGGGCAAAGCGGCCGGGCACGTAAAGCATGCGAAAACTGTCGGCGGTGAGCTCCACGCCCAGCCACTGCTTGAAGGTGGGCGACTCCTCCCGCAGGTCCACAATCACGTCGAGAATCGCCCCGCGGGTGCAGCGTACCAGCTTGGTTTCCTCGTGGGGCGGCAGCTGGTAGTGCATGCCGCGCAGGGTGCCGCGGCGCGGGTTGTAGGATACGTTGGCCTGCAAGGGCGGCGTGAGAATGCCGTGGGCGGCAAATTCGTCCTCGCACCAGGAGCGGGCAAAAAATCCGCGTTCGTCGGAGAGGCGGTTTGGGTCAATAATGAAAGCGCCAGCCAGCGCTGTTTCAGTAAACTTCATGACGAAGAATGTTAATGGTTAATGATTAACGGTTAATGGTCAATGGTCAATGGTTAGTGATTAATGGTCAATGGGTAACGTTCAGCAATAGATTAACCATTAACCGTTAATCATTAATCATTAATTCAGCCCGGTAGAAGGGCACGGCGGGCGTGGGCATGGGTGGCGCGGGTGCCCAGGTGAGCTCGGCCGTGAGCTGCTGCTCCTCGCGCAGGGCGGCCAGCACGCGCAGGCGCATCAGGCGCGACGAGCGGAACTCCGGGTCGCGGAAACCCATGGCCAGCAGCTGCTGGTGCAGCTCGGTGATGGTGCCGGCCAGGTCGTGGCGGGGCTGGGCGTGGGGGGCCAGCGCGCGGAACAGGCTGAAATCGACGCGGTAGGAGCGCAGGTCGGGGGCGGCGTTGGGGTTCAGGCGCACGGTGGTGCCGGGCAGGGCTTCGGCCACGGCCTCGGCCAGCTCGCGCACCCGGTAGTTCCAGCTGTCGGAGCCGGCGTTCACGGCCAGGAACGCGCCGCCGTTGCTGGCCGGGCGCATCACGGCCCAGCCAATGGCCCGGGCCATGTCGAGCACGTGAATGAGGGGCCGCCACGGCGTGCCGTCGCTCAGAATGCTGATTTCGCCGGTGGACACCGCGCCGGCCACAAAGTCGTTGAGCACCAGGTCAAGCCGCAGCCGGTCGCTCCAGCCGCAGGCCGTGGCGAAGCGAAGGCAGGTCACCCGGAAATGGTCGTCGGCCAGCGGGGCCAGGTCGCGCTCGCTGGCCACCTTGGAGCGGGCGTAGGCCGTGAGCGGGTTCAGGGCCGAGGTTTCGGTCTTGGCGTCGTCGCCGCCCAGGCCGTACATGCTGCACGAGCTGGCAAATACGAAGTTTTTCACGCCGTTGGCCTTGGCGCGCTCGGCCAGGGCAATGCCGGCCCGGTGGTTTATTTCCATGGTCACGTCCTCGTAGGCCGTGCCCATGGGGTCGTTGGATATGGCGGCCAGGTGCACCACGGCGTCCACGCCGGCCAGCAGGCCGGAGGGAACCGCGCGCACGTCGCCGAAGATTTGGCGGTCGAGGCGGGTTTCGGGCAGGCGCGTGGTGCCCGTGAGGCAGTGGGCAAAGTAGCCCAAATCGTACCCAATCAGCTCCGCTTTAGGAAATGCCTGGCGCAGGTGGCGTACTACGCCGGGCCCCACGTAGCCCATGTTGCCGGTAATGAGTATGCGTGAAGGTTTCATAGATTGGTCTTTTGCAGTTGGTTGATAGGATTCATCGTTTGGCGGCGCTTCTGCCATGCGTTGCGCTTAGTCGCTGGGCATCAGTTTGGTGCGTACGCTGCGGCGCGGGCCGGCGGGGGTGGAGAGCGGCGTGGCCAGAATGGTGTCGAGCACGGGCTGGGCCACGGGTTGGGCCGCATCTTGGCTCCAGGTGTTCCATTCGGCTTTGCCGGCCTGCCACAGCTCTTCCAGCATGTTGCGGTCGCGCAGGGTATCCATGGGCTGCCAGAAGCCGGTGTGGCGGTAGGCGGCTAGCTGCCCGGCGGCGGCCAGGTGCTCAAGCGGGGCTTTTTCCCACACCGTCTGGTCATCCTTCAGGTAGTCGAACACGCCGGGCTCCAGCACGAAGAAGCCGCCGTTAATCCAGGGCGTTTCGCCGCCTTCAGGCTTCTCCATAAAGTTGTTGACCCGGCTGTCTTCGTCGCCGAGGTTGAACACCCCGAAGCGGCCCGGCTGCCGCACCGCCGTGAGGGTAGCCAGCCCGCCCTGCTCGCGGTGGTAGGCAATGCTGGCCGCAATGTCCACGTTGCTCACGCCGTCGCCGTAGGTCAGGCAAAAGGTCTCGTTGTCGAGGTACTTTTCTACGCGGCGCAGGCGGCCGCCGGTCATGGTTTCCAGGCCGGTATCCACCAGCGTCACGGTCCAGGGCTCGGCGTTGTTGCGGTGAATCTGCATCTCATCGCGGTCCATGCGGAAGGTCACGTCCGAGTTCAGCAGGAAGTAATCCGAGAAGTATTGCTTTATCATATGGCCCTTATAGCCGCAGCACACCACAAAATCGGTGATGCCGTGGTGGGCGTATATCTTCATGATGTGCCACAGAATGGGTTTGCCGCCAATTTCCACCATGGGTTTGGGCCGCACGCCGCTCTCTTCGCTAATGCGGGTGCCGTAGCCGCCCGCCAAAATCACTGCTTTCATAAGAAAAAATTGAGGGTTGAAGGGGGTATGAAGGGCTCAGTTTTTGTAAACGGAATTAAAAATCATGAATTAAAACACTGTTTTTTAGCATGTTATCAGAATTTTAACTCATCATTTTTTCATTTTTAATTCGACCAAAAATTCGCCCTAGGCCAGCGACAAAATCCAACGCCGGCCGCGCAGGTTGCGGACCGAGCGGCGGGCCATCAGGTACAGGAAGCGGGCGTTGGTGGTGAGGTAGCGCCAGCCCAGGCGGCGGGGCTCCAGCCACAGCCGGTAGGCCCACTCCAGCCACAGGCGGCGGGCCCACACCGGCAGGCGCGGCTCCAGGCCGGCATACACCGGGAAGGCTTGCCCCACGCCCAGCATGCAGCCCCGGATGCGGCCCTGGTGGGCGGCCATCCAGCGTTCCTGGCGCGGGCAGCCCAGGGCCACAAACACCAAATCGGGGTCGGCGGCCACAATGGCGGCCACATCGGCGGCGTCTTCGACCTCGGAGAGGGGCCGAAACGGCGGGGCGTGCACCCCGGCAATGCGCAGGGCGGGCAGCTCCCGCTGGGCCCGCGCCACCATGGCCCCCAGCACGCCCACGGTGGTGCCGTAGAAATACACCGACTGGCCCCGTTCGGCGGCCGCCCGCAGCAGCGCAGGCAGCAAATCCATGCCCGCCACCCGCTCCTGGACCGGCCCCCGAAACCAGTGCACCGCCGCCGCTACCGGGCTGCCATCCGGGGCGGTCACGGCGGCGTCGTTCACCACCTTGGCAAATTCCGGGTTGCGCTCGGCCTCCACCAGCATGTGCACGTTGGCAAAGCACACGTAGGCCGACGTCCGCGCCGCCCCCAACTGTAGGATGGTATCCACGAAATCGGCGGCGCGCCCCGTCGAAATGTTTAAGTGCAGCACGGAGGACTTCGGAAGCATTAGCTATCGTGGTAATGGCGCAGCACGTCGGCGGGGTGCAGCGCGGCAGTTGGCGGGGAAGGATTGATTGAGTTGGTAGACCAATTGCGGGCGTTGCGGCGGTGGTTGGCAGTCGGACTTGAACCCCCGGTACTCAGACCCAATGTTGAATCTTGATTGACAGCCTTTTGCTATCCGACTACTGATTGCCTTATGCTGACTACCTGCTTAGTAAGCATTTTCCTCGCCGCGCACCATGTTGCGTACCGTCTTGCCAATAATCTGCAAGTCAAGGCCGAACGACCAGTTCTCCACGTATTTCAGGTCGTATTCCACCCGTTTTTCCATGGCGTTGGGGGCGCGGGTTTCGCCGCGGCAGCCGTTCACCTGCGCGTAGCCCGTGATGCCGGGCGTAACGGCGTGGCGCAGCTGATAGGTGCGGCTGCGCTTGGAGTATTCTTCCAGCTGCGACACCATGTTGGGCCGCGGCCCCACCACTGACATGTGCCCCAGCAGCACGTTGAAAAACTGGGGCAGCTCGTCGAGGTTGTACTTGCGCAAGTACTGGCCCACGCGGGTCACGCGCGGGTCAGCCTTGGTGGCCTGCAGTTCCGTCTGGTTGTGGTTGGCGCGCATGGTGCGCAGCTTGTAGCACGGAAACAGCTTGTTGCGCTTGCCCGGCCGCATTTGTTTGAAGAAGATGGGCCCGGGCGAGTCAAGCTTGATAAGCAGGGCCAGAAACGGCAGCACGAGGGGCACCAGCACGGCCAGCACCAGCGTCGAAAAGGCCAGGTCGAAGGCCCGCTTCAGCACTTGGTTGGGGCGGAAGCCCAGGGGCTCGCGCCGCACCATCAGAATGGGCAAATGGTCCTGGTAGTACATGCTCACGTCCTTGCGCACCAGTCCCTGGTAGTCGGGCACGATGCGGAAGGCGATAAAATGGTCCTCAGCAAAGCGCGACAGTTCCTCAATCAGGTCGTGGCGGTCGAGCGGCAGGGCGTAATAAATCTCGTCCACGGGCGTGCTCAGGCAGTAGGCCATCAGGTCTTTCACCGCCCCCCGGCGCTCGGCCCGCAGCTGGGTGGGCAACGGCTCATCCGTGAAAAAGCCTTTGAACTGGTGGCTCCCCGAATCGTCGGCGGTGAGGTAGCTATACAGCTCTTGGCCGCTTTGGCTGGCCCCCACAAGTACGAAGCGGCTGTGCTGCTGCGCAAAGTACCGCAGCCAGGTGCGGTAGCAAAACGCGACGGCAAACCGCTCCGCCACCACGCCCACCATCACAAACCCATAAATAGCCGCCAGGTAGCGCGTCGAAACATAGTCCACTTGCAGGACCACCACGGTGCCCACTACCAGCACGCCGTGCAGCAAAAAGGCGCGCAGCAGGTACCGCAGCTTTTCGCCGTACGAAATGCGGCGGTCGAGCCGGATAATGTTCGCGTACTCCCGCGAGAGTATCCACCACAGCAGCGCAAACGTGATGAGGAAAAAAGGCGCGTCGCCTTTCATCGACCACGAATGGGAAACCACGAATTCGGCCAGGTGGAAAGCGGCCCAAATCATACAGCTGTCCAGCGCTGGAAGGATGAAGCGCGAGGAATCAGAATAGCGTACGTATCGTTCCATAGCAGCAAGCGGCAAAGGGGTGAAAAGTCAAAACTGCTTTTGAGGCTTTTCGAAGATTAGATATGTAAATAAAATGAATGATATTCAATTATCAATAATTTATATGATTTATTTTTTATAAAATAATCTTCGTTACCGTAATAATTATAGGTATAGGTGCTGGCTGAGAAGGGGTTAGCTTTATTTATATACATTTTTTTATATATAAAAAGTAGCTATTATGCTGGCTAATAAGCCCATTAGTACCTTCTGATGGGGCATATTGGCTACATTTAAGTTTGGGCCGGCGGGCTGGGGTAGCCCAACATTGCGCTTAAAAAAAGCCCCGAGCGGCCCCGGCCCCAAATGTTGCTTAGCGCTACTAAATAGCCTGCAAGCAATAAAATTGTGAACTTAAATAGCATTGATAACGTGTTATATAACGTTATAATGGCTATTTGACACAATACCATGTTAACTTTGTGGCTCCACGGATTTCCTTACTCATCCTACTTCCACTGGCATCCAGTGCGGGCCACCCGGCCCGCCAACCCGGACTGCTGCTGGCTGTAGCCCGCCGCCGGGCTCGCCAGGGGCCAGGCCAAACAGTGCACCAGCCCCTGGCTACCAGGTGGCTGCCCAGCCAGCAACATCGGTTTCCAGCGCTTCTTCGCCATGAGCTTGTATCACCTCATTTCACAGAGCCAGGCCTTGGCGGCCTTCAGCTTGCAGGAGCTCACCGAGTTGTTGCAAAAATCCTGGGCCTACAACCACGCCCACGGCCTGACCGGCATCCTGTTGCACGCCCCCAACGGGCAGTTTCTGCACGTGCTGGAAGGCGAAGCCTCCGCCGTGCTGCACCTCTACCACAACCGCATTGCCCTGGACCCCCGCCACGAGCACCTCATCGTGCTGAGCCAGGGGGAAAGTGCCACGTCGGTCTTTCCCAACTGGTGCATGAGCTTCCGGGCCGGCCCCGAGCTGCTGGCCCAGCCGGGCTACTTGGCCCCCGGCGCGGCGTGCTTGCAGGCCAGCATCGTTTCCCATGCCACGCCCGAGCTACGCCGGCTCTTGCTAGACTTTGCGGCGGGCTACGACGACAGCCCGCTCTACGAGAGCATGATTGGCAGCCGGCGCTAATGCCCCGGTTCTGAACGGTCCCGGCGGGCCGGCCGACGCCCGCAGTGCATAAAAAAACCGCCCGGCCATATGCGGCCGGGCGGTTTTTTTATGCCCTGCGGGCGTTGGTACCTAGTGCGAGAACACCGAGGTATAGGTGGCTCCTGTGCCGTTAGCGGCAGCTTCGGTGTAGGTGAGGCGGAGGGTGGTGGCCGTCAGCTCGTCCACGGCCAGGTGCCGGGTGTGGTCGGCCTGCGTGACGGTCAGCGAGTCGGCGGCGGCATTGAGCTGCCATTTGCCCGAGGAGGGCTCGGCCAGCTCCGCGCCGGGGCGGGCACCCCGCAGCAGGGTGTATGTGCCGCCGGAGCTGTAAGTAGCGCTGGTCACCAGCATAGAGGGCTTGGCGTGGGAAAAAAGGTCGGAACTAGTTTTTTGTTCGCTGCCTTCCACCGCCGTGCTCATCGTGAGGCCGGTTTGGTGCCAGTTGCCGCTGGTCAGCAGGTCAGGCTTGGCAAGCGTGGAAGCGGCTGATGACTGTGGGGAGCTACTTACTTGCTCCAACTCTTTTTCGCAGGACGCTAAGGTCAGTACGGCCGCAGCCGCACCCAGAAATAAGGGCATTCTTTTCATGCAAACAATTTAAGGTCGGACAGCCGCAAAACGAACAACTGCCCGGGTGAAAAATTAACTAGTGAAAAAACAGTGACTCAATGCCTGCACAAGACCCGTCATCCTGTGTTGCGAGCCCAACCAGCTCCGAAAATGTTTAGTTCAGCTTTTATCGGAAAAAGCCTATTATTAGAATTTTGTGTTTATAAAATTATATTCGTTGTGCATATGTAATAGGCCATCAATCAATCAGTTTGGCACATATAGTTTGTACTATTTAATAATAGAAGAGGAGTATCCTGTTTGGCTGTATTGGTTTTGTTTTAAAACAGGCACTCTTAATGTGGCGTTTTATCCATGTGCAAACCCACTTTTATCGCCAGAGTGCCGGCCTTATTGCCTAAGGTGCGCCGCCTCGTCTCCAGCGACAAAAGCTGCTGCCCGGAGCAAGTCATCGGCCCAAGACTGGCATTTGCAGCGGCTACTTGGCAACTACCGGTAGCGTAAACGCCCATCCATCTATTCCTTCACTGAATACAGAGACAGCCTTCAAGAAAAAAAATATTTATAAATCATGATATTGATTAGTTATTAAATACAATCGTTACATTTAATAAATCTTTCTTTCTATTCACATGAGCCCTTTTTCTGTGACGCCCGCGCCCGTTTTTGCTGAGGTAATTATGCCCGTACGGTCCATTGCCCCGGCATTAATCCGTGATTTCCCGCCCAGGCCCCGGATTTCGGCCCCGCCCAGGCCCATGGTACCCCCGGGGGGGGCGGCCTTGCCCATGTTCAGTACGTTTGTGCACCCGGGGGCACCGCAGCGCGTGGCGGCTGTGCTGGCCAGTACATTTTTGAGTGAGGGCAAGCTTGTGCAGGAATTTGAGGCCCGCCTGAGTACGGAACTGGGCCTGCGGCACCCGGCGGCGCTGAATTCGGGTACTAGTGCGCTGCACCTGGCGCTGGAGGTAGCCGGCGTTGGGCCCGGCGATGAAGTAATTTTGGCTCCCCAAACCTTTATTGCTTCGGCGCTGGCGGTGGTGCAGGTGGGGGCCAAGCCGGTATTTGCCGATATCCAGTACCAGACCGGCAACATCGACCCGGCCGATATTGAGCACCGCATCACGGCGCGCACCAAGGCCATCATGGCGGTGCACTGGGGCGGCTACCCCTGCGACCTGGCCGAAATCCAGGCCATTGCCCAGCGGCATGGCTTACTGGTGGTTGAGGATGCCGCCCACAGCCCCGGCGCTACCTACCGCGGCCAGGCCATTGGGTCCATCTCCGACTATACGTGCTTCTCGTTTCAGGCCATCAAGCACCTCACTACCGGCGATGGCGGCGCACTCTGCGCCCGCGACCCGGCGCGCGCCCAGGAGGTGTTCCGGCGGCGCTGGTTCGGCATCGACCGGGCCAGTTCACCGGTATCGGAGCTCGGGGAGCGCGAATACGACCTCACCGATGTGGGCTACAAGTACCACCTGTCCGACTACGCCGCCGCGCTGGGCCTGGCCAACTTGGACGGGTTTGCCGGGCGCATGGCCGCCCGCCGGGCCCGGGTGCAGCAGTACCGCGACGGCCTGCGCCACGTGCCCGGCCTCACGCAGTTTGCCGCGCAGCCCGACCGCGAGAGCGCGCACTGGCTCTTTGGCTTCCATGTCGAGAACCGCCTGGGTTTTGTGCGGGCGTTGCGGGCCCGGGGCATTGCCGCCTCGGTGGTGCACGATGGCATCGACCGCAATACGCTCTTTGGGGGCCTACGCCGGGATTTGGTTCAGCAGCGCCGCTTCGACGAAACCCAGATTCATGTGCCCCTGCACGATGCGCTGACAGCTGAGCAAGTAGCCTACATCGTCGACGTAATCAGCGAAGGATGGTAAGCATGATGACCCGCGTACCGATGAAAGTAGTATTGTTCGGCCACACTGGGTTTGCCGGCCGCAACGTGGCTTCGGAACTGCGGCGGCAGGGGTGCGATTTTGTGGGAGCCTCCCTCAGCACGGGGCTGGACCTGCGGGACGCGGCTGCCACCGCCGCGTTTCTGCGCGCGCACCAACCCACGCACATCGTGAACTGCGCGGCCCACGTGGGCAGCCTTAACTACGTGACGGAGAAGGCCGCCACCGTAGTAATCGACAACTCGCACATGATTTTGGGCATGTACGAAGCCGTGGCCCAGGCCTGCCCCCAGGCCATTGTGGTGAACCCGATTGCCAACTGCGCCTACCCGGCCGATGCCGATATTTTTTGTGAAAGCGAGTGGTGGAACGGCCATGTGCACCGCTCCGTGCTGAGCTACGGCGTGAGCCGCCGCCTGCTCTGGGCCACCGCCGAGTGCTTCCAGATGCAGTACGGCGTGCGCAGCATTCACCTGCTCACGCCCAACATGTACGGCCCCTACGACTCCACCGACCCCAACAAAGCCCACGCCCTCAACGCGCTGATATCCAAGTTTGTGAAGGCCGAGCACCTGCACCTGCCCGAGCTGTCCATCTGGGGCACGGGCACGCCCGTCCGGGAATGGCTCTACGCCTGTGATTTTGCGCGCCTGGTGTGGGCAGTGCTCCAAAACCCCGACCGCCCCGGTCTGGAGCAGCCCACCAACCTGGCCCAAAACGACGGCCTGAGCGTGCGGGCGTTGGTCGACATTATTCAGCGAAAGTTCTGCTACCACGGCCAGCTCACCTGGGACGCCAGCATGACCGACGGGGCCCCAAAAAAGGTGATGGACAACGCTAAATTTCGCCAGGTTTTCCCCGAATTCCGGTTCACGAAATTTAAAAAAGGCATTTGCGAAACCATCAAGTACTACGAGTCCATTTTCCCCTACTGAATACCGAGCAAAGAGGGCCGGTTCGGGGCGCGCAACAGGCTTGTGCGTCCCGAACCGGCCCTCTTTTCTTGGGCAGGAAGCTACTTACGAAACCGCTCCGCTACCACCAACTCCTTCGAGCCGGCGGTGTGCTGGTAGAAGCCTTCGCCGGATTTCACGCCCAAGCGACCGGCCATCACCATGTTCACCAGGAGCGGGCAGGGGGCGTATTTGGGGTTGCCCAAGCCCTCGTGCAACACCCGCAGAATAGCCAGGCACACGTCCAGGCCAATAAAATCGGCCAGCTGGAGGGGGCCCATGGGGTGGGCCATGCCCAGTTTCATCACCGTATCAATCTCCTCCACGCCGGCCACGCCCTCAAAGAGCGCGATGATGGCTTCGTTAATCATGGGCATTAGAATGCGGTTGGCCACGAAACCGGGGTAGTCGTTCACCTCCGTTGGGGTTTTGCCCAGCTGGCGCGCCAGGTCCATCACCTGCGCCGTCACGGCGTCGGAGGTGGCGTAGCCCCGAATCACTTCCACCAGCTTCATCACCGGCACGGGGTTCATGAAGTGCATGCCAATCACCTGCTGCGGGCGCTTGGTCACGGCCGCAATTTTAGTGATGGAAATAGACGACGTGTTCGAGGCCAGAATGGCGTCGGCGGGCGCGTACTGGTCCAAGTCGCGGAAGATTTGCAGCTTGAGGTCCACATTTTCCGTGGCGGCTTCCACCACCAAGCTCACGCCGGCCACGCCCTCTTGTATCGACGTATAGGTTTGCAAGCGGCCCAGGGTGGTGGCTTTATCGTTCTCGCTGAGGGAGGCTTTGGCTACCTGGCGGTCCAGGTTTTTGGTGATGGTGCCCAGGGCGCGGTCCAGGGCCGGCTGGTTAATATCAATGAGCGCGACGGAAAAACCGTACTGCGCAAATACGTGAGCAATGCCATTGCCCATGGTGCCGGAGCCAATAACGGCGACGTTCATAACTAGCGGAAAAAGAGTGGGTGGGAACTAAGAAGCTGCCCTGCGGCGCTTGGCTCGCAAAGCTACGGCTACACTGCTAACAGGCCCTTTTGTTTGGTGCTTTCAAACTATTTTTTAAATTATCATATCCTTTTAAATGGGGTGGCGTACAAGGCCACAGAAACAATCTCATCTTTTCCTCATCACTTTCAACAACACCAGTCATGGGCAATCTCCTGTATATCATCGCCGTCGTACTTGTCATCATTTGGGCTGTGAGCTTTTTCGGTGGCTTCTTCACCGGTGGCATCATTCACGTCCTGCTAGTGATTGCAATCATCGCCATTTTGCTGCGCGTAATTAGCGGTCGAAGCGCCGTGTAAGGCGCAATTGGATAAGCTTAAAAACACAAAAAAGCCGTGCTGATTTCAGCGCGGCTTTTTTGTGTTTAATCCTCCTTACGCAGCTTACTTGCCGATATTAAACAAGAAGCTGAAGCGTATTACCAGTCCCGGATAAAGCGAATAAATATTGCTGTCGAAATTGTAAAGGCCCACAATATCAACCGCTGCATTTTCGCCCAAATACGACCGGTACCCCGCGCCCAACAGGGGCGTAGTCACGGTCCGGTTTACTTTTTGCAAAAAACCGGAGCCATCCTCACCGAGCAACTGGGCATTGGTTACCTCGTATTCGGCGTGCAGAAAGAATTCCTTGTATATGATGTATTGGGCAAAAGCTTTGACGCCGAGGCTGCTGGTTGAAATGCTGGAAGCCCCCGCAGCCGTAATGCGGTAGCCATCGGGCACCGAGTAGCTGCTGTAGGCATAGGAAATGCCGGGGCCAATGGCGAATTTATCGGTGATGCGGTAGCCCAGGGCCGGTGCCGCGCTCACGTTGAACTGGCTAAGCCGGTTGTAGGAGGAAAAGCCTAAGCCGAAGTTTGTGTAGATAAACTTCTTCGTGGGCGGCTTGGTCTCGGCACCGCCGGCTTTGGTCGCTTGCCGGTTTGGAAAGCCCAGGCCCGATGGGGCATCGGGCGTGGGCTGGGGCGCGGGGGTGTTATACACGGGCGCTTCGGTCGGAGTTGGTGCCGACGTGGGGGGGGGTGGAGTGGGCGTGGGCTCAACGGGGCGCGGGGGCGCAGGTGGCGGGCCAGGAGGGGCCGTATTCAGCACGGGTTTTTCCTGGGCCTGGGCACGATGGGCGGGCAGCAGCGCAACGCCGGCCAAAAGCAACAGCGGCAACAGATGACGTTTCATTGGAAATGAATGAAGAATGAGGAATGAAGAATGAGGAATTGAATCGGATGAAGCTGAAGCAGCAATTCTTCATTCCTCATTAAGCGCAGCGTTAGGCCATTTTATACATTTTCTGACGCTGGGCTCTCAGCGTTTCGTCGGCCAGGTATTCCTCGTAGTTCATGCGCCGGTCGATGATGCCGTCGGGGGTGAGCTCGATGATGCGGTTGGCCACAGTATCGATAAACTGCAAGTCGTGCGAGGCGAACAGAAGCGAGCCTGGGTAGTCGCGCAGAGCGTTGTTCAAGGCCGTAATGCTTTCCAGGTCCAAGTGGTTCGTGGGGTCGTCCAAAACCTGCACGTTGCCGCCTTCCAGCATCATTTTTGAGAGCATGCAGCGCACTTTCTCGCCGCCGCTCAGCACGTTGGACTTTTTCTGCGACTCTTCGCCCGAGAACAGCATGCGGCCCAGCCAGCCGCGCACGAAGCTCTCGTCCTTGTCGCTGGAGTACTGCCGCAGCCAGTCCACCAGGTTCAGGTCGCCCGACTGGAAGAAGCTGTTGTTTTCCTTCGGGAAGTAACTGGGCGTGATGGTAGTGCCCCATTTCACCTCGCCAGTGGCCGGCGTGGTTTCGCCGAACATAATGTCGAAGAGGAGGGAGGCGGCGCGGTCGTCGCGGCCCACAATGGCCACCTTGTCCTTCTTGTCCAGGGTAAAGGTCACGTTTTTAAAAATCGTGTGGCCGTCCACCTTCGCGCTCAGGTTTTCCACGCTCAGCAGCTGGTTGCCGGGCTCGCGCTCGCTTTTAAAGGCGATGTACGGGTAGCGGCGCGAGCTGGGCTTAATATCCTCCAGGGTCAGCTTTTGAAGCAATTTCTGGCGGCTGGTGGCCTGCTTGCTCTTGGAGGCGTTGGCCGAAAAGCGGCGCACAAACTCTTCGAGCTCCTTACGGCGGTCTTCGGTTTTCTTGTTGGCATCCTGGCGCTGGCGCAGCACCATCTGGCTGCTCTCGTACCAGAAGGTATAGTTGCCGGGGTACATCTGAATTTTGCCGAAATCCAGGTCGGCCATGTAGTTGCACACGGCGTCGAGGAAGTGGCGGTCGTGGCTCACCACAATGACAGTGTTCTGAAAAGAATCAAGGAAGTTTTCCAGCCACAGCACGCTCTCCGCGTCCAGGGTGTTGGTCGGTTCGTCGAGCAGCAGCACGTCGGGGTTGCCAAAAAGGGCCTGGGCCAGCAGCACGCGCACTTTTTCGCTGGCCCCAAGGTCGGCCATCAGCGCGTGGTGCTTATCTTCCACAATGCCGAGGCCGGAGAGCAGCTCGGCGGCTTCGTACTCGGCGTTCCAGCCTTCGAGGTCGGCAAATTCGCCTTCCAGCTCGGCGGCGCGCTCGCCGTCGGCGTCCGAGAAGTCGGCCTTGGCATACAGGGCATCTTTCTCGGTCATGACGGCGTGCAGGCGCTGGTGGCCCTGAATCACGGTTTGGAGCACGGGCTGCTCGTCGTAGGCAAACTGGTTCTGCTTGAGCACGGCCAGGCGCTGGCCGGCCGGCATCTCCACCGAGCCGGTGTTGGGCTCCAGCTCGCCGGAGAGAATTTTCAGGAACGTGGACTTGCCCGCCCCGTTGGCCCCGATGAGGCCGTAGCAGTTGCCGGGCAGGAATTTGGCGGTAACGTCTTCAAACAGGATGCGCTTGCCGTAGCGCAGGCTCACATTGGTGGTCGAAATCATTCAGTCAGAAAATAGTAGCTCACAATGGCCCCGCACTGGCGCGCAACCGCAGGCAAAATTACGCAACAGGACCCGGGCCTAAGTAGGGGCCGGCAAAGTAGTTGCCCGGCAGACCGTAAATAACGGCTTGGTCCGCGGATTAGTGCCCGCCCTAGTGGCCGAAACGCAGGAATTTGGCCGAAACCGCTATTTACCCGAACATCTCGTCCCCGGAGCAGGTATAATAAGATACCAAAACAACCACAGCCGCTATAAACGGCTTTTCTCACCTACTAACTACTATTTTTGAGCATGGCTGACACGCAACTCACCTCCGAAAGCAACGGCGTACGCATGGGCGTCATCACGGCGGTGGTCCTCATTGTTTACACGGGTATCGCGGCTATAGCCGGTTTCCTGGGCCAAATTGAGGCTGGCACGCTCGATATTGTTATCCTGATTACGGGCATCGTGCTGGCTATTAAGCGCATGAAGCAAGTGCGTGGCAACCGGCTGTCCTACTTCCAGGGCTTTGGCACGGGCATTATCACGGCACTCACGGCTTCGGTGCTACTGGGGGTCTTTTTTTGGTTGCTGGGCGGCATCAGCAAATCGGCCGTGGCGCAGATTACGGCCCGCGATTTGTTTGGTGCCGACCTCAGCATTCTTATCGGCGGCCTTGGTATCATTTTACTGGGTACCATGACGGGGGTTATCACATCGCTCGTAGCCATGCAGTACTACAAAAGCTCTAATCACCAACCGATTATCAGCTTGGATTAACTATTGCAATGAGAAGGCCCGTAAAAAAAAGGCCCATAACAGGGCCTTTTTTGTTGCTGCCTATAGATATAGATTAAAATATTCTATGAAAAAATTAGACTAAGCAGAAACTAAACAATATCTTGCAGGCGTTAAGCGCGAAATTCATCTTTTTGTACTTCGTCAAATCCCCCTTTTTATGCCCAGGTTTATTGGTCTTTCCGTCTCATTGTTTCTTGCTTTTGCAACCTTCTCGGCCCACGCTCAAATGTCGGACCGGCTATCGGAGCATCCCCAGATGCTGAGCAAGGGCCCGGCACCGGACGCGATAGCCGTCACGCGGGAAATGACCAACCGCTTGCACCTCAACGAAGGACAGTTCCTGAAGCTGCTGCCCCTGAACCGCACCAAATTGGCCGGCCTAACCAGCATCAACCGCATGTATAAGAATGACGAGGCTATCCGCGCCGCCAAAGCCGCCGAGCTGGAAGCGCAATACGAGCAGGAGTGCAGCCGCATTCTCACGCCGTCGCAGCTCAGCCAGCTGCAGCAGAAAACGGGCCCGCCCGCCACTGCACCCGCCGGGAGCGGCAATGGCCTGGGCTAAACAGCACAAGCCAGCCCAATTACGTGAAAAGGCCCGCCAATACGTTGGCGGGCCTTTTTTATGGGGTAGTGGTAGGCGATAGTGGGTCGGTGAGCACTTCCGTGACCGTGCCAAGCGGGCCAAACCGGAGGCTGATGCAGGCGGCCCCGGAGCGGGCGTGGCGGGCTTCGCACTGCGTGCCGGGCTCCAGGTAGTAGTAGTATACTTTTTCGGTGTTGGCGCGCAGCTCCTCCTCGTCGGGAGGCCCGAGCAGGGCGGTTACGTCATCGGCCCGCGCTTCGTAGAGGCGCTCCCGGCTCCGGGCCAGGGCGGGCACGGCGGCGCGGCGCTGGTTGCGGCAGGCGTAGGGGTCGGCGCGCCAGGTGGCCCCATCGAAGCCGGGCAGCTCCGGTAAGGCATGGCCACAACCAACCAGAAGCAGCCCGCCCAGGCCAACGATGGCAGCCCGACTTCGGCCACTGGCCCAGAAAGCGGAGAAAAGCATTTGTAAAATAAAAAAAGAATTTGGACGTTAGCGTCAGGTTTTCGGCGAAGCTAAGCACTAAATTTGGCCTGTGCGTGTCTAGCGCTCACTTCAAATTATTCTACAATTTGCTGTCAATTGTGTTTTGCTAATGTTCAAAAGAAGTTTTCTGATTGGGCTACTGCTTGCCGGGCTGGCTCCGGCCGGGACGTTTGCGGCAAGTAGCAGCCTAACGGATTTACCGGTGCCAGGCCCCCCAACGGCGCGCCGAACCTACCTGCGAGTGGCCTTTGAGCAGCGGGCCGCGCAGCTCTACGCCCAGCTGGGACTGGGCGTAGCCGGCCTGCCGCTGGCTGTGTTTCGGGAAGGACTGGTGGGCTACTACAACCTGCGCGCCGCCAACAGCCATGCCGCCACGCCACCAGTGCTCACGCTCATTGACTTTAGCCGTTCCAGCCAGCAGAAACGCCTGTGGGTTATCAATGTTGATAAGGCCAAGGTACTGTTTCATACCCTGGTAGCGCATGGCAAAGCCAGCGGGGCCGATGTACCCATGGCCTTCTCGAACCGCGACGGCTCGGAGATGAGCAGCCTGGGTTTCTACCGCACAGCCCGTGCCACCTACACGGGCAAGCACGGCCTCTCGCTGAAGTTGGTGGGCCTCGACCCCGGCTTCAACACCAACGCGGAGAGCCGCGCCGTGGTGGTGCACGGGGCCGATTATGTATGCAATGATTTTGTGCGGGCCCACGGTCGCTTGGGCCGCAGCCAGGGTTGCCCGGCGCTGCCCGTGGGCCTCACGCCGGCCATTGTGAAAACCATTGTGGGCGGGAGCGTGCTCTATTTGCACGGTCCGGCCGCGGCGGGCTACCGCTCGCAGTGGCTGAACCTGGATACCGCCGTGGATGCCTTCGCGGCGGCGCAATAAGGAACACGGGGAAATAGCATAACCCGAATGGAGCCGGTGCGTTAAAAGCGCAGCCGGGCCGTTCCGGTGGGCCGCGGCGATTGCCGCGCCCGTAGTATTCCCACCCTTCTTTTTCCTGTATTGCCATGCGTCTCAATCTCCGCTTCATCATTGCCATCATCGTGGCGGCGGTTTCTCTATTCGGCTACTATTTCAACACCTCTAAGAACGAGGTGACCGGCGAAACGCAGCACGTGAACATGAGTGCCGACCAGGAAATAGCCCTGGGCCTGCAAGCCGCCCCCTCAATGGCCGCCCAGTACGGCGGCGAAAGCCCCGATACCCGCGCCACCGCCGCCGTGCAGCAGGTGGGCCAGAAAATCATTGCCAGCACCAAGGCTGGCCAAACGCCCTACAAGTTTCAGTTTCACTTGCTGGCCGACGACCAGACCATTAACGCCTTTGCCTTGCCCGGCGGCCAGGTATTTATTACCCAGGGCCTGCTGAAAAACTTAACCACCGAAGCGCAGCTGGCAGGCGTGCTGGCCCATGAGATTGGACACGTGGTGGGCCGGCACTCGGCGGCGCAAGTGGCCAAGTCGAACCTCACGCAGGGGCTGGCCGGGGCGGCCACCATTGCCTCCTACGACCCCAACAGCCCCGGCAGCTCGGTGGCCAAGGCGGCGGTGGCGGCGGCTATTGCCAAGGTCATCGGCCTGCGGTTTGGCCGCAACGACGAGCTCGAAGCCGATAAGCTGGCCGTTGACTTCACGCCCCAGGCCGGCTACGACCCCCGCGCCATGATTCAGGTGATGGAAATGCTCCAAAAGCAAGGGGGTCGCAGCTCCACCCCGGAATTCCTGAGCACGCACCCCGACCCGGGCAACCGCATTGGTGAGCTCGAAAAAGAAATCGCAGTCGAATTTCCGCAGGGCGTCCCGGCCGGGCTGAAGAAGTAAGGACCGCAGATGAGGACCGCAGATTAGGCAGATTTTTGGGATTAAGTAAGATTTGAACGATTTAAGTAAGATGTGGACGGCTTTTTTTGAAACCCGTCGTATTGGCTTATCTAAAAAATGCTGGTGGTAATGCCTGCTAAGCCGCTTGCTCGCAGTCAATGGAAAAGGTCGTAGCTACTACAGCTGCGGCCTTTTCCATTGACTGTGAGCAAACCATTAGCATCTTACTTAATCCAAAAAATCTGCCTAATCTGCGGTCAAAAGTTAGGGGGCGTCAGGTTTTTGAAGTGGCCGTTGAGGCGCACGCGTTCCTTCAAGCGCTCGGTTTCGAGCACCACGGGCAGGATGGTATCGAGGTGGTCGCGCACCATTTCCTGGCGTTCCTGCTCGCTGGTGGTGGCCAGGAGCTGGTATTCCTGCTCGGTGCTGAAGCCGATATGGTGGGCCACATCGAAGATGCAGTAATCGGGGGCCAGCTCCAGCAGGAGCTTGCGTAGGCCGAGGGCTTCGTAGAGCTGCCGCACTTGCTTGGTGATGATTTCGCGCAGTACGGGGTCGGCCACTTCGTCTTGGACCACGTCTTCGACCACTGCCCCGGCGTAGAGTTTGCCTGGGGCCTGGCGGTAAAATTTATTGATGCGAAACACGCCCACGGCTTTGGTGCGGATGTCAAGCTCGCCGCTGCTATAGGTTTGCTCCACGCCGAGCAGGCGCATTTCGGTGCCCAGCTCGCTGAGGGAATTGTCGAGGTACGGCGGGATTCCGAACGAAATGTTTTGCTCGATGCACTCGCGCACCAATTGGCGGTAGCGGGGCTCAAAGATGTGCAGGTTTAGCTTTTCGCCCGGGAAAACGACAAGATTCAACGGAAATAACGGCAGCAAACGGGCCATGGGAAGCGGAACTAGATGCGGGAAATAACTGGGCACTCAACAAGTGGAGGGCCCGGTTGGGTTTAGCCCCGCCGTCGAAATAAACGGAGCGGGCAGCGGGCAGCAAGGTAGGCGGGAAAGCCGAAACCCCGCGTGTCACGCTACTTTTGCCCCAATGGCCGCTACCAAGCTAATTCCCGACGTTTCCGTACTGCTCAAAAAAACCGGCCGCTTGCTTCTGCAAGTGGCGGCAGCCCTTTTTTTGGCCTCGGTGGCCTGGGTGCTGATATACCGGTGGGTGCCGCCGCCCGCCACCTGGCTGATGCTCGACCGCCGGGCCCACGCGCCGATGGGCCTGGGCTACTATGGCATTCAGGAAGCACCCCGGCACATTCGCTACCGTTTCCGGACCCTAGACGAGGTTGCGCCCACGGTGCCGCTGGCCCTGGTGGCGGCAGAGGACCAGCGCTTTCTCATCCACCACGGCTTCGACCTCGATGCCCTGACTAAGGCCGCCAAGCGCAACTGGAACGGCGACGGCACGCACATTGTGGGCGGCAGCACCATCACGCAGCAAGTGGCCAAAAACGTATTTCTCTGGCAGGGCCGCAGCTACGTGCGCAAAGCGGCGGAGGCTTACTTCACGGTGCTGATTGAAACGCTGTGGAGCAAGCGGCGCATCATGGAAATGTACCTGAGCGTGGCCGAAATGGGCGACTGCACCTTTGGGGTGGAGGCCGCCAGCCAGCGCTACTTCGGCAAGCCCGCCAGCCAGGTAAGCGCCGCCGAAGCCGCGTTGCTGGCCGGGGTGCTGCCCAATCCGCTGCGTTTCCGGGCGTCGAACCCCGGGCCGGTGGCTCGGACCAAGCAACTGCGGGTGCTGCGCAACATGCGCCGCCTGGGCGGCACCCGCTACGTGGCCGAGATGCTGAGATAAGGCGTTTAAAAGTTAAAAGTTGAGAGTTAAAAGTTAAAATCCCAGTTATCCAGTATTTTAACTCTCAACTTTTAACTCCTTATCTGTCAGCCGCGCTTGGAGATTTTATTGAAGGTGATGCTACGCTGCAAAGTCGATTTGAAGCGCGCGTCATCGACCCGGCTTTTGGCTTGGTGCTTGGTGGCGCGGCCCTGCACGCGTGCGCGCCACATGCGCCAGGAAGAGGCCTTCAGTTCGCGGCGCATTAGCTTGATTACGGCTACTTCGGTGAGCCCGAATTGCGCTTCAATGGCTTCAAAAGGCGTCCGGTCTTCCCAAGCCATTTCGATGATGCGGTCAATGTCTTGGTCGGTTAAAATTGATTCGGGCATGGCAGGTAGTTGGCTGAAATTAAAAGGGCTGCAAAAGCTGCTAAGGGAACCGTAGAACAGCCGGCGTGCCGTTTTGGCTCCGGGGCGTGGTTATTAATGCATGTTTGTTGCGAGATTGAGCCATCATTCATCCGCGTGGCTTCACGCTTCTTGCAAACCGATGGCAACCATCAACACGATACTCGGCGCGCTGGCCGGTTTGGCCGGCACCCACTGCGCAGCCGCCCAAGTGGCCCCTAAAACCAGCTCCGAAGCGGCCCGCCGCGCCATTGTGCAGGTACTCACCACCCAGACGGCGGCCTGGAACCGAGGCGACATTCCCGGCTTTATGCAAGGCTATTGGCAGTCTGATTCGCTGGTGTTTATTGGCCGAAAGGGGCCTACGTATGGCTGGCAGCCCACGCTGGCGAATTACCAAAAAAACTACCCCGATGCGGCCGCCATGGGCAAGCTGGATTTCAGCGGCTTGCGGGTATCGCTGGTAGCGCCGGGCGCGGCCCAGGTGGTGGGGCACTGGCACCTGGCGCGCCCGGCGGCGCTGGGCGATTTGCAGGGCTACTTCCTGCTGGTATTGCGGCAAATTGATGGGAAGTGGGTGGTGGTGGCCGACCACACCAACAGCCAATAAGCCGCACGGTTGCGGCCACTTGCAAGGCCGTTTGGCTACATCACCAGCCCCAACGCCGCCGCGTGCGCCGCCGCCGTGGCGTAATCGGCCACCAGCAGCATGGACACGCTTTCTACGGCCAATTCTTTACTAATTGGCCCGACCAGCGCGGCCCGCTCCGCCACCTGCACGTCGCGGATGTAGATGGCGCGGATGCGGCCAGGGTGGCGGCGCACCACTTCGCGGTAGATGCGGGCGTCTTCCTGGCCGCTGTCGCCGACGAGGACGAAGGGCAGGTGGGGGTAGGTGGTGAGGAGGTCGTCGATTTCGTGCAGCTTGTGGGCAAAATGAATGGCGGCCGAGCCCGTGACGCCGGGCGGAGGCGTGGTTTTGGGGCGGGCAATGCTGAGGTCGCGCAGCAGGAGCGGGCCGGCGGGAATGTCGTGCAGGCGCAGAAACTCGTCTAGCAAGTCGTAGAGGTTCCAGGGACTGCTGCTCACGTAGAAAAACGGGTTGTCGGGCTGGCCATTGCGGCCCCGCTGGAGCCGGCGGTAGAACTCGGCCACCCCAGCAAACGGCTGTTTCGACTGCGCATTGCTGAACAGTACGCGGCCCAGCATCTTGAAAATATTGGTGGCGCTGGTTTCAAACACCGTGTCGTCGAGGTCAGAAATGACGCCGAATTCGGCGCTGGCGGGCGGCACCAGCACATGGGCTTCCGTGGTAATGGCGGCACCCGGCCGCGGAAAGGTGCGGGGCAGCCGGGCCACGCGCACCGGCACCGGATACCAGAGGTAGGCCACGGGCGCGGGCAGCGCATGCGGCTCAATAACCAGGGTGAAATAGCCTTCGTCGTCGGTGCTGACGAGGTGCTGGCTGCCGTCGGGCAATTCCGCGACGAGGTCGGCCCCGGCCACTTCGCGGCTATTGAAGCGGCGCACCATGCTGCGGAAATTGCGCCAGCGTGAGTCGGTAGCAGTGGCCGTTATCAGGCCGGGGTCGGCCAGCAGGCGGCCTTTGACATAGAACTTGGCGGCCGTGCCGTAGCTGCGGTAAGCATCAATCTGGAGGGGCCGCAGCCAGCCGCGCCGGGCCGAAAAACGGGTGAACAAGTGGTCGGTCCACTCGGAAAAATTGGTAAGGGCAGCGGGCAGCTTCATGGGGCAAACCTACGGCGGGCAGCGGTGTAGCGCGGGCTTTTAGCCCGCGTCCCCCAGTGCAAACCCGAACGAGTACCGCACGGCCCGGGGCCGCGGACTAAAAGTCCGCGCTACAGTGGCATGGCCGCGCATTGCCCTTTTACGTAGAATCCCGACGCCCAAAGCCAAGTCTCCCACAATTCCACCCATGCCCACCGCCGCCAACGCCCGCCCCAAAACCCGCAAAAAGACGCTTCTGCCGCAGGATGAGGCGCATATCGTGTATAAAGACCCGGCGCGCCAAGCCGAGATGGCGGGCCTGCGCTACGCCACCGACCAAGGCCCCGGCCTGGCCCGCAAGCCCACCCGCACCGGCAATTTTACCTACCACGACCCCAAAGGCCAGAAAATTACCGACCCGAAAACGCTGGACCGCATTACCAGCTTCGTGATTCCGCCGGCCTGGACGGAGGTGTGGATTTCGCCTTCGGCCACCACGCACCTGCAGGTAACGGGGCACGATGCCCTCGGCCGCAAGCAGTACCGCTACCATCCGGCCTGGGACGAGATGCGCAGCCTGACCAAGTTTTCGCGCTTGCGCACGTTCGGCGAAAAGCTGGTGCCCTTGCGCGAACAGCTCAACAAAGACCTGCGCCGCCCGGCGCTGGACCGCGAAAAAGTAGTGGCACTGGTGCTCACGCTTATGGACCAGTCCTTCATCCGCGTGGGCAATAAGGAGTATGCCAAGAAAAATGGAAAGTCGAAGCCTAGCTACGGCCTCACCACTTTACAGGACAAACACGTAGCGATTGAGGGAACCGCGGTGAATTTTTCTTTTGTCGGCAAAAAAGGGGTGCCGCACGATGTGACCCTGCACGATGTCCGCCTGGCGCGGCTGGTGCGCAAGTGCAAGGAAATCCCCGGCCAGCACTTGTTCCAGTACTACGCGGCCGATGGGCAGCGCCACGCCCTGGAATCGGGCGACGTGAATGAGTACCTGCACCGCCACACCGGGCTGCAGCTATCGGCCAAAGATTTCCGCACCTGGGGCGGCACCGTGAAAATGGCCGAATGCCTGGAAGTTGTGCTGCGGGAAGAGCCGGACCTGGCCCCCGAAAAAGTCATCAAAAAAGCCGTGAAGGAAGTGGCTACCGGCTTGGGCAATACGCCCACGGTGTGCTCGAAATACTACATTCACCCGCAGGTAGTGGAGCTCTTCAAATCGGGTGAGTTGATTGAGTACCTGCGTAAGCACGACGCCGAAGCGAAGGCCGATGACCTGCTCTCACCCACTGAGCGACTGGTGCTGAAGATGCTCGAAACGGCTTAAATTCCGCTCGTCTATTCTTCTGGCGGCTTATCATAAGCCTGTTTGGCCGGGGCGCTCGCTTGTTCGAAGCGGATGCCCCGGCTGTTAGTTTGTCCGCTGCGTGCATCATTGCCGGGGCCGCCGTAGAAAACTATTCCAGGCTTACCCGTGGTTTTTGGGGCGTGTTCGATAATTACCAGCGCATCATCGCCACCCAACCCTTCTAATTGAATTGATTTGGTTTCGGCCGGAAAAAACGCGCGGCGGTACAGCGCCGGTTGTGGCGTATTCTGTGATGCCGCCGGGTACACGGCCACCACGGTAGAGTCGGCGTAGCGGTGAATTTCGAACCGCTCGGCCCGGGCCGACCCGCCCACCACCGGGCGGCGGGCCAGCTCCAGGTAGAACTTATCGGCCAGCGCGGGCAGGGCTGCGCGCCGCTGCTGAAGCGCCGCAATGGTGCGCGGGCCTTCCAGGGCAAAAGCGGCCGCGGGCAGGCGCTGCACGGCCCGGGCGATGAGGGTGTCGGGCAGGCGCAGCTGCATGGCGGCCGCGGCCGCGCGAAATTGGGGCCGCGTGAGCGCATTCAGACCGCGCACATCGAGGTAGTGCCCGGAGGACAAGAGCGGCGAAACGTGGGCGAAGCTGGGACCAAACGTGACCCAATGGCGCAGCGCCAGGTGGCCCACCAGCCAGCCCAGCACGCCATCATCGAGCCGGTAAAAAACCATGTCCCGGTCTTTGGGCAGCGGAGCCAGCGGGCTGATGCCGGCCGGGGAAGGCGGGTGCACGGCCCAGCTCCACTGCCCCGCGTGCCGGTCCCAGTCGCCGAGCCAGGCATCGAGCAAACGGGCGCTCAGCAAGGCGGGCTGGTCAATCTGCGCCGTGCCGTCGTACACCGCCGCAAAGGCTTTGGTACTGTTGACGACGGCAATCGGAACTGGCGCAGCCGGCGGCAGCGGGGCCGATTTTTCTTCCAGATACGCCAGCTGGCCCGGGAAGTGGCGCAAGGAGTCGGTCTGAAAGGCCGGGTCATCGGCGCGCACGTAGAACAGGCGCGGGTTGGCGTGCGGCACCCCGGCGGCTTCGGCCAGCGGCGGCACCACCAGGCCCGCGTAGGGGTTGGTGGCCGAAATATTATCCCGCAGGGCATTTACCAAAAACGTGCCCCGCAACCATTCTGGCGTGGCCCGAATGGGGTCTTTGTCGACGGTGCGGAGCACGAAGGCGCGGCCGTCGGGACCGGTCAGGCCCAGGCTGGTGCTGTTGAACCCCCCGCCCACCTTGCCGGGGCGCAGGCCCCCGACCCGCACGGTGGCCAGGTCCAATACCGGTGCGGCCACGGGGGCGACCCAGGTGGGGCGGTGGTGGCGGCCCACCAAAGCGTAGTACAGGCTGCCGTGGTGGGCATACTGGCGGCCGGCGGTGGCCCCGCGCACGCTGTCGGCGGCGGCGGGCAGGGCTGCCGTGGCCGCGGGCCGGGCATCGGGCTGAAAAAACTGCTTCCGGACGCAGCCAGGGGAAACTACTAGCCCGGCTAATGAGCCTGTTATCAGAATAAAAGGGCGTAAGTGGGGCGTAATCAAATGCAAGCAGATAAACGAAGTCGGACGATGAACAATATTGGGCCGGAAAAGGCTGGCTGAAAGATGGTGGCAACGCCAATTAATCGTCGTTGAGGCGGTCGTAGGCGCGGTGTTTTTTCTTGGGAAGGTAGGGGCGGTGCGCCCCGGAGGTGGTCATGTCCGGTGCTTCATCGAAGGGCTGGAGGCGCTGGCTGCTGCCGTGCAGGTGCAGCTGGTCGTGGCCCGGCCCGCCGTAGAGCAACAGGCGCAGGGGCCGGCCCGCGCCGGTGGTGGTCACGTCAAATACGTCGTCGCCGCCCAGGCCGTGCAGCGTCAACTCTTGGGTTTCGGTGGTGAAATAAGTGCGCTGAAAGCGCAGCGAATCGCCGGGGGAAAGCTGGCCCAGGGCGGCCGAAAACACGCGTACGGTGGTGGAATCGGGGTAGCGCTGCACCACAAACCGCTCCGCTTGGGCCGTGCCGCCCACGGCCGGCTCGCGGGCCAGGGTGCGGTAAAATTTTTCGGCGGCCTGGGGCAGGGTTTCGCGGCGGGCCCGGAGCGCTGTGCTCAGGCGGGCACTTTCCAGGGCAAACACGGCGGGCGGCAGGCGGCGCAAGGCCCGCGCGATAACGGAGTCGGGCAGGCGGTGCTGCAAGTCGTGGGCCATGCGCTGGAAGTCGGCGCGGGTCATTTGGGAGAGGCCGCGCTGGTCGATAAACTGGGCCTGCTTCACAAGGCCAGCCATGCTGTTGTATTTGGCCCGAAACGTTTGGAACTGCGGGGCGATGCGCGCCGCCAGCCAGGGAATCACCCCGTCATCGAACCGGAAATATACCTGGTCGCGGTCCTTGGGAATGCCCTGGTAGCGCACCCGGCCGCCGGGCTCCTTAAACTCGGCCCAGCTCCATTGTCCCTCGTGCCGGTCCCAGTCGCCGAGCCATACATCGAGCAAGCGCGCCCGCAAAAACGCCCGCTGGTCGATGGCATGCGACGGGTGGGTATACACGTTGCGCAGCATCTTTTCGCCGTTCAGAAAGGCGCTGGCCCCGGCCAGCTCCGGCGTGCGCGAAGCCGGGGCATCGTATTTCTCCTCCAGCAACGCCAGCTTGCCCTGGAACCGCTCCGACGCAGCGCCCAGGTCGGTGGCATCGGGCCGCACGTACACCAGCCGGGGGCGGGTGTGGGGCACGCCGGCGGCCTCGGCCAGGGGCGGCACCGTGAGCGCGCCGTAGGGAATGGCGGCGGAAGTAGCGTCGCGCACCACATTCAGCACAAACGTATGCCGCAGCACCAGCGGCAGGGTTTTGTAAGGTTCTTTGTCGAGGGCGCGCAGGGCGTATGCGCGGTTTTCGGGGCCATTCAGCGTCATGCTGATGCTTTGGTAGCCGCCGCCAGCCTTGCCGGGCGTGAGGCCGCCAGGGGCGGCCGTGGCCAGGCGCAGCACCGGGGCCGTCACGGGAGCGGCCCAGACGCGGCGGTAGTGGCGGCCCATAAAAAGACGGTAGAAGCCCGCGTGCTGGTTGTATTGGCGGCCGGCCGTGGCACGCACGGAGTCGGCGGCCGCGGGCGGGGCCTGGGTGCTGCCGGGCCCAATGCGGGCATCGGCCTGAAAATAGTTAGAGCGGGCACAGCTGCTGGCCGCCAGCCCCAGCAATGCCAGGGAGCAGCGCCGGAAGCTGGGCAGTAGAACGGAAAAGTGGGGCATCCGGAAAAGAATCGGGGGGGCGGGAGTGAGCCTTTAACGTAATGTCGGCGCAAAGGTGGGTTTTCCTGCTGCCGAACCACAACCGTGGCCTCCTCCTTTGCGCTATACCCTGGCCAACGTTCCAGCTTCGGGCCGATGCGATTGCCCGAGCCGCGGCAAATCTGTTCTTTATGCCCCGATTGCTCCCCAAGTCCGTGTCATTGCTGTCTTCGCTGGGATGCGCGCTGGCGCTGGCCGGCTGCTCCACGGCACCAACCGCCCCGCCAGGCGCTGTGCAATGGGCTGCCGACTCGGCAACCGTGCGGCTGGCGGCCGGCCCGCAGTACGCCCGCGGGGCCGTGTGGAGCTTCTTTTTGGGTACGCACTACCGGGCCATCTGGACCACCCCCGTCACGGTGCCGGTGCTGCACCTGGCCACGGCGGTGCCCGGCGGCCTCACGCCCCTCCAGGCTGGTGGTAGCTACCAAAGCCACACCCTGCGCCTGAGCGCCCCCAACGGCCACGAATTCGTGCTGCGCTCCGTGGACAAAGACATGAGCGCGGCGCTGCCACCCGGCTTCTGGCACTGGCTGCTGGGCGGGCTCTTGAAGGACCAAACCAGCATCACGCAGCCCTACGGGGCCTACGTGGCCGCGCCGCTGGCCGAAGCCGCCGGCGTGCTCCACGCCAGTCCGCGCCTCGTGTACCTGGCCGACGACCCCGCCCTGGGCCAGTTTCGGGCCAGCTTCGGCCAGGCCATGTACTTGCTGGAAGAGCGCGCCAGCGGCGACCAGGAAGGAGAAGCTGGTTTCGGCCGGGCCCCCAGAATTATTAACTCGCGCCACCTTTTGCTACGCCTGCACCAGCGGCCGGCCGGCCAGGTTGTTGCCCGCGCCTACCTGCGCGCCCGCTTGCTCGACATGTGGCTCGGCGACTGGAGCCGCCGCGAGGACCAGTGGCGCTGGGCCAGCTTCCCGCGGGCGGGCTACACCTGGTACCGGCCCATTCCGCGCGACCGCGACCAGGCGTTTTTTCAGTTCGATGATGGGGTGCTGCCCCGCCTGGTTTCCTGGTTTGTGCCCAAGTACCAAAGCTTTCACGCCACCCTGCGGCTGAGCAATGTGGACGGCCTCACCCGCACGGCCCGGGCCCTCGACCGGACCGTGCTGGGTACACTCGGGCCCGATGATTTCCGCCAGGAAGCCGACTCGCTGCGCCGCCTTCTGAGCGATGCCGTCATCGCCCGGGCCCTCACGGCGGGCCCGGCCGAAACCAAGGCCGTTATCGCGGCCCGGTTTGGGCCGTTGCTGCGCGCCCGGCGCGAGCAATTGGCGGCTGTGGCCCAACGCTACTACGAAGTGCTGGCCAAGGATGCCTGGCTGGTCGGGACGGATGCCGCCGAGCGGTTTGTGGTGAGTGCGGCTGGCCCTGGGCAGCTGCGCGTGCGGGTGCTGGCCATGCGGCCCGCCCGGGCCGATAGTTTGCTGGCTGAGCGGGTATTTATGCGCCAGGATACCCGCAGCATCAGCCTGTACGGGCTAGCCGGCGACGATATTTTTGAGCTCCGCCCGTCCCTCAACCAAGGCATAGCCGTGAATATCTTCGACGGCAACGGCCACGACCAAGTGCCGCGCCCC
>JBBQSQ010000020.1:0-33821 GCA_038213745.1 Cytophagales bacterium | reverse complement strand
ACAGCCCGCCGTGGGCTACGGCGGCCAGGACATGGTATATAACGACGATGGCACCAACGCTGCGGCCGGCCTGCGCCCCTACCGCCAGTTCTATCTGTCGCTCGACGTGGACCTACGCCGCATTCCCACCCGCAGCGTATTGCTGAAACGGGTGTTCTACACGCTCAGCATCTTTCACCTGCCGGCCCCGGCCCTGGAATTCAGCGGACGCAACGGTTTCCAGTTCCACGGCCTCTACCTGTGACCGCAGATTTAACGGATTTTGACGGATTAGGACGGATTTTTGTGGTTCCGCGCCCTTACCTGTCCGTTATTACGTACGTCTTCGGGTAGCTAAGCCAGTTGGCAGCCTACTGACCGTCAACAAGCGAGTATGGCCTTCACGGCAGCAGCAAGCCTTACTTTTACCAATTCAGGACGCATAAGTCCTTTCGAAACGACGATGGCGCGGAACCACAAGCAATCCGTCCAGTCCGTTAAAATCCGTTAAATCTGTGGTTATGAACGTAGGAGATAGAGTGCGCCTGCTCACCGGCACCGAAGAAGGCATCGTGACCCGCCTGCTCGATAGCGAGCTGGTGGAAGTGGCCATCGACAATGATTTTACCATTCCCGTGCTGCGCCGCGAGGTGGTGGTGGTGGCCCAGGAAGAAGGCAAGAACTTCGACCGCGCCGCCCCCGATTACGGCCCCGGCCAAACGCCCGGCAAAAACGCCAACGCCAGCAAAAAGGACAACAGCAAACGCCCATCGGCTACGCCGGCCGCGCCCAGACCCGCGCAGCCTTCCTTGCAGGAGGCCCTGGCCGCCGTGGCATCCAGCGGCAAAGGCGTGGCTAAAATCGGCGACCCGGCTTCCACGGCCGGCAAGCAGCCCGCCGCGGCCAGGGGCCTGTTTCTGGCCCTGGTACACCAGTCGCCCGAACTGCTGGGCGTCACGCTCATCAACAACACCGAGGCCGAGGTGCTCTTCACCTACGGCGAGGAAACCAGTGCCCGCCCCTACCGCGCCCTGGCCGCCGACAAGCTCGCCCCCAAAACCAGCACCAAGCCCCTCTCCTTTCTGCACATGAAGGATTTTGAGGCCTGGCCCGCGGTCATCTTCCAGCTGCTGCCCACCCGCCTCAACTGCGACGCGGCGTACGAGCTGCTTACCAAGCGCCAGGGGTTCAAGGCCAGCACGTTCTACAGCTGCCAACGGCCCGCACCGGTGATTGGGAAGGATGCGTACTTGTTCCAGCTGGATGAGAAAGCGGCCGCCGCCATTGCCCCCGAACAGCTGGCGCAGGAAGCCCCCGCCCCTGCTCCCGCCGCCCCGGCCAAACCAGTTGGCGTGGATGTTGCCGCCCTCAAAGCCCAGCTCAGCGGCGACGCGCCCGCCAAGCCCGCCGCAATGCTAGCGGCCGCTACGCCCGCGCCCGCCGCGCCGGTGGTGGCCCCGCCCCACGAGCTCGACCTGCACCTCGAAACCCTGCGGCCCGACAACACGGAGGAGCTGAGCAACACCGCCATTCTGCGCCTCCAGCTCGATGCCTTTGAGGATGCGCTGAGCCGCGCCCTGGCCACCAACATGCACGAAATCGTGTTCATCCACGGCATGGGCAATGGGGTATTACGCAAGGAAATCCACCGCCAGCTGAGCCGGAATAAGGACATCAAGTTTTTCGAAGATGCCCGCAAGGAGAAGTTCGGCTTCGGGGCCACGCTGGTGCGCTTGAAGTAGCGGCTGTTTTCCACTCCGTAACGCCTAAATATGAACGTCATGCTGAGCTTGTCGAAGCATCTCTACCGCAATACTAAAATTAATTAGTTGCGCAGTAGAGATGCTTCGGCTCCGCTCAGCATGACGTTTTGGTTTATACAATTCTCTCGGTATCCTCGCCCTCGCTGCTTTACATGCGCCTCCCTTTCCTGCTTCTTTCCCTCCTGCTTGCCTTGCCTACGCTGGCCCAGCCCGCGCTGCCCGTGCCGCGCAACGTCCAAGCCCTGTATGCCAAAGGCACGCGCGCGGAGAGCGGCCAGCCCGGCCCCCGCTACTGGCAAAACACGGCCGACTACGATATCAACGTCACCTTCGACCCCGCCACCCGGCGCGTGTCCGGCACCGTGGCCATTCAGTACCAAAACAATAGTCCCGACTCGCTGCACCAGGTCTGGTTTAAGCTCTACCCCAACATCTACCAGAAAGGTGCGCCCCGCAGCAGAGCCTTCGCGCCCGAGGACCTTGGCGACGGCGTGAAGCTCTCGGCCCTCAGCATCAACGACGAAACGTTTGAGGTGGGCAAGCTGGCCATTGAGGCCACTAATATGGTGGTGCCGCTGCGGCGGGCCATTGGCGCGCACCAGGTCGCCAGCGTGAAGGCCACCTATTCCTACATCCTCAACAAAGGCTCGCACCAGCGCACCGGCGAGATTGAGCCGGGAGCCGATTTTGTGGCGTACTTCTTCCCGCGCATTGCCGTGTACGACGACCTCGACGGCTGGAACAAAGTGCCCTACACCGGCGACCAGGAGTTTTACAACGACTTCGGCAATTTCAAAGCGGCCATCACCGTGCCCCGGAACTTCGTGGTTTGGGCCACCGGCGACCTCACAAATACCGACCAGGTGCTGGCCCCGAAATACGCGCAGCGCCTGCGCGCCGCCGAGCAGCAGGACGCCGTCACGGCCATCATCAGCGCCGAGGAGTCCAAGCGGCGCGACATCACCGCGCCCAATGCGCAGAATACCTGGCGTTTTGAGGCCCGCAACGTCACGGATTTCGTTTTTGCCACCGCCGACCATTACGTGTGGCAGAGCACCAGCCTGGTGGTGGACCCCGCCACCAAGCGCCGCACCCGCGTCGATGCCGTGTACAATCCCAAGCACGAAGACTACCGGGAAGTCATCGACTTCAGCCGCAAAACGGTGGAGGCCATGAGTTACACCTTCCCCAAATGGCCCTTCCCCTACGCCCACGAAACCGTGTTCGACGGCCTCGACCAGATGGAGTACCCCATGATGGTGAACGACAACCCCACCGCCACCCGCGAGGACGCCATCACGCTCACCGACCACGAAATCTTCCACACGATGTTCCCCTTTTACCTGGGCATCAACGAAACCAAGTACGGCTGGATGGACGAGGGCTGGGCCACCATCGGCGAGTGGCTGATTTCCGGCATCATCGACCCCAAACTCGACGACGACTATGGCATCAAACCCTACGCCGACCACGCCGGCGAGGAAAGCGACTTGCCCATCGTTACCCTCAGCACCCAGCAAAATGGGCTGCCGTTCTTCCTCAACTCCTACCCCAAGCCCGGCATGGGCTACCTCTACGTGAAGGACATGCTCGGCGACGAGCTATTTACGAAAGCGCTGCACACCTACATCCGCAACTGGAACGGCAAACACCCCCTGCCCCACGACTTCTTCAATAGCATGAACGCCGGCGCGGGCCGCAACCTCAACTGGTTCTGGCAGCGCTGGTTCTTCGATGCCGGCTACCCGGACCTGGCCATCGGCACCGTCTCCAAAACCGCCACCGGTTACGACATCCAGGTGCAGGCCAAAGGCACCAAGCCCGTCCCGGTTGATTTAACGGTGACCTTCGCCGACAACACGACCCAGAAAATCCATCGCAGCATCGCCGTCTGGGAAACCGGGGCCAACTCCGTCACCGTGCCCGTCGCCACCAAGCAGCCCGTGAAGCGCGTGGCGCTGGGCAGCACCCTCGTGCCGGATAGCTACCCGAAGGATAATGTGTGGGAAGGGAAGTAGTTATGTCGTGCATCCTCAGATTCTGCGCCCCTGATTGCGACATTAACGCAATTGTTTCTGAACTCAGTTTAGAAATCGATAGTGTTTATCGGCAAGGTGAGCCCAAACAAATCCGTAAGTGGGGCTTGCACGAAACTTCCGGCTTGCAAATAGTTGCAAGTGAGGCGGGTTTTGACCAATTTAAAAAGCAAGTTTCAGAAACCACGGGCTTTATCGAAAATAATATCTCGGAGCTATTGAAGCTCGGAAAACATGCCCAAGCTCTGAATGGAAGTCTTTTTTTATTTGATTTCGGCATTACAACGCGCATGTATGACGTTGCCGCACAGTGTGACTATTTCCCAGCAGAATTAGTCCGCCTTATTGGTAGGCTCGGGGCCGGAATAGAGCTTTCACAGTACCCTCCAGCTGACGAGGAAGAGTCTACTCATGATGAATAGGTAGGTTAGCCATACCTTTGCCCCAAGTGATGGGTCGCCTCACCGCGGCGCTTTCGGGCGACGAGGAAAGTCCGGGCAACGCAGAGCACCTTGCTTCCTAACGGGAAGGACTGGCGCGCATAACGCAACCCAGGACAGCCAGTGCCACAGAAAAGTACCGCCAGCGGTAAGTGCGTAAAATAGCAAGTGAGTAAATTACTCATTTACCAACTTACCCATTTACTACCGGTAAGGGTGAAAAGGTGCGGTAAGAGCGCACCAGCGGGCGGGTGACCGTCCCGGCTGGGTAAACCTCAGGGGTTGAAAGACCAAATAAGCTGGTACGCCGGCGCGGCCTTCGGGCAGCATCGGCACCGGGCGGCTCGTCCGGCGCCAGCGGGTAGGTTGATGGAGCCTTTCCGCGAGGACTGGCCTAGATAAATGGTGAGGCAGTGGCTTCGGCCACGGACAAAACCCGGCTTACAGGCCCATCACCAATCATCAAAAAAGGCCACTTCCGTGCGGGAGTGGCCTTTTTTGGTCGCACCGGTCCGACCGCCCTAGGCGGTCCGACCGGTTGCCGTTGTTTACCGAAACGTGCTTCCTTCAACCGGTCGGACCGCCTAGGGCGGTCGGACCGGCGCGGTTACTTCTTACCCGTCGCCCGCACGGCTTTCACCTCACTCACGGTAACAGCGCTGGCTTTGTTGCCGAAGCTATTTCGCACGTAGGTGAGCACGTCGGCCATTTGCTGGTCGGTGAGGTAGCTCTGGGAAGGCATCACGCCGTGGTATTCCTCGCCGTTGATTTCCACGCCTTTCAGGCCGTTGACTAGTACGCCTATCAGGCGGGTTTTGTCGCCCAGTACGTAGTCGGTTTTGGTGAGGGGTGGGTTCATGCCGTCCACGCCGAGGCCGTCGGCCTGGTGGCAGGTGAGGCAGTATTGGGTGTAGATGGCCTTGCCCTTGAGCACCCCGGCCGAGGCGGCGGGGGCTTTGGGCACCGTTTTTTTCTGGGCGAAGGCCGGGGCGCTGGCCAGGGTCAGTAAGGCCAGAATCACAAAAGACTTTTTCACAGCGACGCTCATTACCTGTTGTACACAATGCGGTAGATGGTGCCGGCCTTGTCATCGCTCACGTAAAGCGAGCCATCCGGGCCCTGGGCCAGGCCGCAGGGCTTGTGGTCGGCGCGGCCGGCGGCCGCTTTCTCCGGCGAGCCGGCGAAGTTGTCGGCAAACACTTCCCACTGGCCGCTGGGCTTGCCGTTTTTGAAGGGCTGAAATACCACATAATACCCTTTCTGGGGCTCGGGGGCGCGGTTCCAGGAGCCGTGAAAGGCGATGAACGCGCCGTTGCGGTACTTGGCCGGAAACATGGTGCCGGTGTAGAATAGCAGGCCGTCGGGGGCCATGTGGGCGGGGTAGGCGGCGGCGGGCTCCAGGTACTTGGGGTCGGCCAGCTTCTTGCCGTCGCCACCGTACTCGGGGGCCAGCATTTTCTGGTGCGTCAAGCCATTGTAGTACAGGAAGGGCCAGCCAGCGTTGGCACCTTTGGTGATTTCGTAGAGGCATTCGGCGGGCAGCTCGGCCGACTCCATGTTGTCGTACATCGCCGGGAAGATGTCGTGGAGCTGGTCGCGGCCGTGCTGCATCACGAAAAGCTGGTTGTTCTGCGCGTTCCAGTCGAGGCCCACCACGTTGCGCAGGCCGGTGGCGTAGCGCGTGCCCGAGCCGTAGGTCTGGTTGGCCTTATCGGCCCGGAACTGCCAGATGCCGCCCGCCGAATCCAGAATCGGGCAGTTCTGCCGGCCCATCGAGCCTTTTTCCCGGTCCTTCACCTGGCAGGAATTTGAGTACGCCCCCACGTTCACGTAAATGTTGCCCGCGTTGTCGAGCACGATGGATTTGCTCTCGTGCTCGCCCCGGTTCAGCAGGCCGGTAATGATTTTTTCGGGCTGCGCCGAATTAGTCACCGCCCCGTTCGCATCGAGCTTGTAGCGGTACACTTCCTCATCCGAAGAGGCGTACAGGTAGCCGTCCTTGGCATAAATGCCCGTGCCGCCGTAGTCGCCAAAACCGCCCGCCACGGTGGCTTTGCCGGTGGGGGCGGGCTTTAGTTCGAGGATGCCTTTGCCGTCCTTGGGCCGATTCAGCTTCACGTAGATGGTGCCCTGGGGCGTCACGGTGAGGTGCCGGGCCTTGCCGCCGGTTTCGGCCACCACCAGCGCGCCGAAACCAGCTGGCAGCTTCAGGCCGGCGTTGTTGGGGTCGGCGGCCACGGTGGGCTTGCTGGTGAGGGAGTAGAGGCTGAAGCTGCCAGCCAGGGCCGCCGTGAGCAGCACTGGGCGGGTTATCGTATTTTTCATGCAGGGAATTGGATTAAGAAGAATGAGATACTGAACGAGGCAGAGATGCAGTATTTTGCGTCTCGTCGTTGAACGAGCAGGGCCGCGCCGCATGAACAGCTGAGCATTGCAGCAGCTAAACAACATCAGCAACGACGAGACGCAAAATGTTCCGTCGCTACCACGGTCAGTATCCTGCTTAAACTCCAAGCGCCGCTTTTCGTTACCTTCGCTCCTCTCTGTTCGCATTCCATCCGTATTCCGCTCTGCATGCCCCGCATCCTCATCATCGACGACGAAAAAGCCATCCGCAACACGCTGAAGGAGATTCTGGAATTTGAAAACTACAAAGTCGACCAGGCCGAAGACGGCCCCGCCGGCCTCGACTTACTCATCCAGCAGAAATACGACGTGGTGCTCTGCGACATCCGCATGCCCAAGATGGACGGCCTCGAAGTCCTGAGCCGGGCCCAGGCCATGGGCACCGATGCCGCCTTTATCATGGTCTCGGCCCACGGCAACATCGAAACCGCCGTCGATGCCACCAAAAAAGGGGCCTACGACTTCCTCTCCAAGCCCCCGGACCTGAACCGCCTCCTCGTCACCGTTCGCAATGCCCTCGACCGCACCAAGCTCGTCACCGAAACCAAGACACTGAAAAAGAAGCTCTCCGTCACGAAAGGCTCGGATATGGTGGGCTCTTCGGCCGCCCTCGGGGCCGTGCGCAGGGCCATCGAAAAGGTGGCCCCGACGGATGCCCGCGTGCTGATAACGGGCCCAAACGGCACGGGCAAGGAGATGGTAGCCCGCCAGCTCCACGAGCTCAGCCAGCGCGCCCACGGCCCAATGGTGGAAGTAAACTGCGCCGCCATTCCGTCTGAATTGATTGAAAGCGAGCTGTTCGGCCACGAAAAAGGTTCTTTCACCTCGGCCGTGAAGCAGCGCATCGGCAAGTTCGAGCAAGCCGACGGCGGCACGCTCTTCCTGGACGAAATCGGCGACATGAGCCTCTCGGCCCAGGCCAAGGTGCTGCGCGCTTTGCAGGAAAACAAAATCACCCGCGTGGGCGGCGAAAAGGAAATTTCGGTGAACGTGCGCGTGCTCGCCGCCACCAACAAAGACCTGATGCAGGAAATCGCCGATAAGAACTTCCGCGAAGACCTCTACCACCGCCTCTCGGTGATATTAATTCAAGTGCCTTCGTTGAATGACCGCCGCGACGACATTCCCGAACTAATTCAGAAGTTCCTCAACGACATCGCTGCCGACTACGGCAACAAGCCCAAGAAAATTGACGCCCAAGCGCTGGATTACCTCAAAGGCTTAGACTGGCGCGGCAATATCCGCGAGCTGCGCAACGTGGTGGAGCGCCTGGTAATCATGAGCGACGACACGATTACGGAAGGCGACGCGAAGGCATTTGCGGGGAAGTAGAAGGATTTTTCTGTAAAGTAAAAAAGGGCAGCGCCAGAATCAATTGATTCTGGCGCTGCCCTTTTTTATGAGAATTTTACCGTTTTAAGATGGATTGGCGCTTAGCGAAGTAGGGAAATAGTAGTACAAATGTCCAGTTTAGCACAAATGAATAATAGAATTCAGAATGCTCAATTCAGCACTTCTGCTACCATATTGGCAATTTCTTACTGACTGTAGTTATTTCTTATGTCTGAATACGCTTTTATCTATTTGTTCTACCGAGGCTGTCCAAATGCTTGGGATATTTGCTTTCCTTGATGACATAATCAACATTCCGCCAACCATTGCACAAATTGTGTCTCTGTCGCCTAAAATAGAAACTGCTTTCCAAAGTCCTTCTTCAAAATTTTCTAAATTATATGCAGTACACCAAATTGCAAAAGGAACAGTATCTTGCGATGTCATATTCGTGCCATTGCCTAAAATGCTTTTTACACTTTCAATTTGGTAATTATAAGAAACACTTTTCGATTTTAATACTTTCGATTTCGTATCAGAATCTGGTAACTCATTTAAAATTCTGTCGATGAATTTTGTTGGTGTCAGTATAGTCCCCTGTAATCTCATTTGAGTTGTCAATGCAGTTCCTGTCGCAATGGCGATTGCGCCTGCAATTGCTTCAATATTTGAATGAGTAATTTCGGCTGATTTTGCAGCTAAGTATTTCACTTTTTGCAAATCGTCAAAATAAAAAGCTCCAATAGGACAAACTCTCATTGCCGCCCCGTTTCCCATTGAGCCTTGTCCTTCAAAAGCATTTTTTGACACTTCACGCCAGTTCTCTCCACCCTTAATCTCGCGCAAAACTCTTCTCAAGGTTGCTCCATAACCCCTATTAGTATCCAAGTCGTGATTTATATAAAACTTTTTTATTAGGCTGTCTTGGTCTATATCGCCATTTGCTTCTAACTCTTCAAAAATGGCGATTGACATTACAGTGTCGTCGGTAAATTCCCATTTTGTCTCAGGAATTTCTCTTAAATTTATCTTGTCTACAACCTTTTCTGTCTCACCAAAAAAACTGTCCCCAAATGCGTCCCCAATTGCAACACCTAAAAGTGATTTCTTTGCATTTTCAATTCTATATTTATTGTCAGCGAAGTTCATTTTAGTTTGTTATATAATAGCAGTGAACATTAGATTTTTAGAAACTCTGAATACTATGCGTTTCGTGAAGCAGGCTACCGTTGGCTAGGCATGCGTTACAAGATAGTCCAAATTTCGGCTTATCACACCAACTGATTACACCCGCGCACGTCCGAATTATCCATCCGCCCCAGCACCTCAAACGAGCCGTCCGGGTGCATCCGTGCCAGGTCCTTCGTTTCGATAAAGGCGCAGGAATCCACGTTGGCCAAGTCAATCACGTTGATTGCCCCGTCGGGTCGGAACTCGGCCACGGAAAATGGGTCCGAAGGCTCGCGCAGCAGCACCCGTAGCGGGGCTGGGCAATGGAAGCGGCCGTCGCCGAGCGAGTAGGCCTGGCTGAGCAATTCCGTCATGCCGTATTCGGAATGAATACCGGCCGGGCCAAAAGCCTGCTGCAATTCCTGGTGCAGTTCCTCCCGAATCATCTCGCGGCGGCGGCCCTTCATGCCGCCGGTTTCGAGCACGGTGAGGTCCTGGAGTTCGGGCGCGGGGCCGGTGGCAGCGGCAAAATCGAGTAGCGCATAGCTCACGCCGATGAGCATGACGCGGCGGCCGGGCTGCTGCTTGGCATCGGCTAGCGCGGCGCGCAGGGCGGCGTAGTCGTGCAGGAAGAAGGCCGGCTGCGTTTGGTCCGATTGCCGGGCAAAGTAGTTCACCATGGCCACCAGCGAGGAATTTCCCTGTTCCAGATAGGAAGGCAGCAAGGCCAGGAACACCCAGCTTGTAAGTAGGCCGTAGCTTTCCTCAAAAATGCGGGCAGCGTTTTCGCGGTACAGCAGTGGGTCGCGCACGAGGTGGCGGCTGCGCTGTTGCAGGGTGGTACCGCTGCTGAGGAATTCTTCTTCCGGCTGCCACGCGGCAGCGCCGAGCTGGGCCGGGTCGGTGCGTACTTCGTGGGTCTTGAAAAACTCGATGGGTAGAAAGGGAATATCCACCAGGCGCGTCACGGCGCTTGGGTTGCGCCCGAGCTGCGTCAGGAACGCGGCGTAGGGCGGGCAATGGGCGGCCTGGTACTGAAACAGCGCCAGGGCAGCCGGCTCAAATGCAGCGGGCGTAACTGCTGGTAATTGACGCAAAAAATCGGAACGGAAACTCATATAAGACTCCCAAGGTTAGCAACGCAAACCGAACCAACACAGCCCGCCATTCGTTGAGAAAAACGTACTTTGGGGCCACTTTGGTCGTTGTGCTCTTGACTTTTCACTTCCTGTGTTTATGAACCTGTTTCGTACCCTTGGCGGAGTCGCCCTACTTTGCTTGGCTGGTGCCGCGCTCAACAGCTGCATCAACGCGCCCAACTACCCCATCGAGCCGTCCATTGATTTCAATAGCCTGCAACTGCTGCGCAACCAGCCCAGTGGCCAACTGGAAATTGATACGCTCACGTTTGCGGTCGATTTTAAGGACGGCGACGGCGACCTTGGCTTATCGGATGCAGACATCACCATGGCCCCCTGGAACACCACCACCGGGGGCCACAACAACCGCGGCTATAAGTTTAACTACTTCATCCAACCGTTTTTGAAGAATAGGACCGGGCAGTTCGTGCAGTTTACCACCCCGGCCCCGTTTGGTTTTGTGGGCGAATACGACGGCCGTTACCTCCGCCTCGACGGCACCGACGCCAAGCCAGCTCCCCTGCGCGGGACCCTGCGCTACAAGCTGCCCATCACGCTGGACGGCAGCATTTACAAACCGGGCCAGACCTTCCGGTTCGAAATCAGCATCATGGACCGCGGCCTGCACGAGAGCAATAAAATCACTACCGCTGAAGTAACGCTGGGCCAGTAGCTTCCCCAAACACTCATTTAAACGAGGGCCCCGATTCCGTTCGGAGCCCTCGTTTTTTGCTTAGTAAATGGCGGGGAATTTCTCCGGCTCGGTTTCGCTCATCAGCTCGTACACGGTGTCGAACACGTCTTCGGCGTTGGGCTTGCTGAAGTAGTCGCCGTCGGAGCTGTAGGCCGGGCGGTGGGGCTGGGCGGCCAGGCAGCGCGGCTGCGAATCGAGGAAGCGGTAGGCCCCTTGCTCGTCGAGCACCTGCTGCATCATGTAGGCAGTAGCGCCGCCGGGCACGTCTTCGTCGGCAAACACCACGCGGTTGGTCTTTTGAAGGCTGTCGGCGATGAGCTGCTCCACGTCGAACGGCAGCAGGGTTTGCACGTCGATTACCTCGACGGAGATTCCCACCTCAGCCAGCTGCTTGGCGGCGTCCAGCACAATGCGGCACATCGAGCCGTAGGTGACCACCGTCACGTCGGTGCCTTTTTTCAGCACTTCGGGCCGGCCCAGGGGCAGGGTAAACTCGCCCACGTTGCTCGGAATCTGCTCTTTCAGGCGGTAGCCGTTCAGGCACTCAATCACGAGGGCGGGCTCGTCGCTGCGCAGCAGCGTGTTGTAGAAGCCGGCGGCCTGCACCATGTTGCGGGGCACGCACACGTGAATGCCGCGCAGGCTGCCCAAAATCATTTGCATGGGCGAACCGGAGTGCCACACGCCTTCCAGCCGGTGCCCGCGGGTGCGGATGATGAGCGGGGCCTTCTGGCCGCCCTTGGTACGATACTGCAGGCAGGCAAGGTCGTCGCTCAGAATCTGGATGGCGTAGAGCAAATAATCCAGGTACTGGATTTCAGTGATGGGCCGCAGGCCGCGCAGCGCGGCCCCGATGCCTTGCCCGATGATGGTGCACTCGCGGATGCCGGTATCGGTCACACGCAGCTCGCCAAACTTGTCTTGCAAGCCCGCAAAGGCTTGGTTCACGTCGCCAATCTTGCCCACGTCCTCCCCAATGGCGAAGATGGCCGGGTCGCGCTGGAAGTTGGCATCGAAGCAGGCTTGCAGCACCTCGCGGCCATCCACCGGCGGCGTATTCGGCGCGTAAGTGGCCGCTACCTCGTCGATATTACCCACCGCATACTCGCTCTGGCTGAACAGGTTGGAGTTGTAGCGGTCGGCATTTTCGGCCAGCAGCTGCTCCAGGTGGCGTTGCACCACGCGGCGGCCGAAGCTGCGCTTTTCGTTGCGCACCTGGCGCAGCACGCGGCGCAGGGTCCGCACAATGTCGGCCCGGATGGGTGTGGGGTTGGTTTTCAGCTGCTCCACTTGCTCGTGCAGCGTGTTTTCGGTGCCGGTGTCGGCCACCAGCTTATCGAGCAGGGCTACCGCTTCGTCACGTTCCGCTTTGATGGGGTCGAAGAAAGCGGCCCAGGCGGCCGTGCGGGCCGTTTTGATGACAGCGGCGGCTTCTTTTTCGATGTCGTCCAGCTCCAGCTCGGTGGCGTGGCCCTCGGCCAGCAGCCACTCGCGCAGCTTGTGCAGGCAGTCGTGGTCTTCCTCCCAGGTCAGGCGGTCCTTGCTTTTGTAACGTTCGTGCGAGCCGCTGGTGCTGTGGCCCTGCGGCTGCGTGAGCTCCGTGACGTGGATGAGCACGGGCACGTGCTGCTCGCGGCACACGGCGGCGGCGCGCTGGTAGGTATCCACCAGGCCGGCGTAATCCCAGCCGCGCACCACAAAAATCTCGAAGCCCGACTGGCCCTCGCCGTCGCGCTGCAAGCCCATCATGATGTCGCTGATGCTCTGCTTGGTGGTCTGGTACTCGGCCGGTACGGAGATGCCGTAATGGTCGTCCCACACGCTCACCAGCATGGGCACTTGCAGCACGCCGGCGGCATTCAGCGCCTCAAAAAACATGCCCTCCGAGGTGCTGGCGTTGCCAATGGTGCCGAAAGCTACCTCGTTGCCATTGGTGGAAAGCGTGTCGAACTGGTGCAGCTCGGGGTTCTGGCGAAACAGCTTGGAGGCGTAGGCCAAGCCCAGCAGGCGCGGCATCTGGCCGGCGGTGGGCGAAATATCGGCCGAGGAGTTTTTGGTGTGGGCGAGGTCGGTGAGGTTGCCGTCCTCATCCAGCATGCGGGTGGCGAAGTGGCCGTTCATGGCGCGGCCGGCGGTGGCGGGCTCGGCTTCCACGTCGGGGTTGGCGTAGAGCTGCGCGAAGTACTGCGGCCAGGTGAGCTGGCCAATGGCCACCATAAAGGTCTGGTCGCGGTAGTAGCCGGCGCGGAAGTCGCCGTTCTGGAAGGCGCGGGCCATGGCCAGCTGCGGCACTTCCTTGCCATCGCCAAAGATGCCAAACTTGGCCTTGCCCATAAAGACTTCCTTGCGGCCGGCGAGGGAGGCGTGGCGGCTTTCCCAAGCCAGGCGGTAATCGGTAAGAAAGTCGGCCTTGGTGAGGGGCGCACTTAGCGCGGGCACGGCGGTTTCGGCAGTGGGCATAACGAAATAAAACGGAGGAGTGGGAATTGGATAGGCAGAACGAAGCGGCCGGGGCCGCGCCGCAAAAATACGGAACAACGGCCGGGTGGGTGGCGCTTGGGCTTTGGCCGTATATTTGGGCAGCAAAGGCTTGGCCGGCCGGGCACTTATTGCTGGTACTGCCGCGCCCGCGCCGTTTCTTTTTCTCCATGCACAAGCCAGCCGGGGCGTGGCAGCTCCGGAATCTGGCGGCCCATACCCGTTCTGGAATCATGAAAAAACTTCTTACGCTCTGCCTTTTGGCAATTGCTTTCACGGGCCACGCCCAGGCCGTGATGCAGTTTGAAACCGACAGCCACGACTTCGGCAACGTGCCCGAAGGCACCATGGCCACCCACGAATTCAAGTTTAAAAACACCGGCAACCAGCCCGTGGTGATTGCCAATGTGCAGGCCAGCTGTGGCTGCACCACCCCCGACTGGACCAAAACCCCGGTGCTGCCCGGCAAGTCCGGCATCATCCGGGCCATGTACAGCAGCGCCGGCCGTCCCGGTGTGTTCAACAAAACCGTGACCGTGACCAGCAACGCCGCCGAGCCCAGCAAGGTCCTCAGCATCAAAGGCTCGGTGCTCACCAAGGCCGAAATCAAGCCTACCCTGACAGCCGCCCAGCTGGCCCAGTCGCCGCACCTGGTGCTGAATACGGATACCCACGACTTTGGCAAGATGGAAATGGGCCAGCAGCCCACCGCCCGCTTCACGGTAAAAAATACCGGCAAATCGCCACTGGTGCTCGGGGCCCTCACAGCCGGCTGCTATTGCGTGGGCTACAAGACGCCCCCCGCCCCCATCGCCCCCGGCCAAAGCGCGGTGGTGGAGCTGCTCTACAACCAGCGCCAGCTCGGGCAGGTGAGCGACGCCGTGACCATTGCCTCCAACGACGTGAGCGGCGATGCCAAAATCACCCTCAAGGCCACCATCGTGCGCGACCTCAGCGGCAACAGCATGGTGAAGGAAAGCAGTACGGCCGTGCCGTTCAAGTAAGAGGGCGCGGGTTTTATGCGTTGCCTGAAAAATAATTATGCCCCACGCAACCATTTAACCCAAGCAACCATCAAGCTTGTAAACCGTTGCGAAACGGTTTTGGAATTTTAGGTTGGCTAAAAGCTTTCTCTTACAATCACTCGTTGCGGCATATTGTGAAAAACAACTTTATTGCGCTGCTGGGCCTGGGAAGCACCTTGCTACTCGGAAACTGCCGACAGAAAAGTGAGGACCCCGCCCCTGCTTTAACCGGCAAACGCTGGATGCTGGAACAAGTGAATGGCACCCCGATTTCGGTTTCCAGCTATTCATACGATTTTGCTTCCTTTATCCAATTCAACGCCCAGGACCTAAGCGTTTCCGGGTTGGCCGCCTGTAGCACAATCAAGGGCGGTTTTGCCTTGGTGGCGGATAGTCAGCAGCTAACCTTCACTCAGCTCACGACGACTCCGGGCAGTTGCTCCGATTTAAACTTTGCCACCACTTACTTGGCTGCGCTGCCCCAAACCCAACGCTACGAAATTCAGGGAAACAAACTACTGCTTTACGATGCTGCCGCTGCCACACCACGCTTGGTTTTTCAAGCCGCGAAGTAGCGAGCAACCACTGATTTCTCTTTGTATCTGAGAAATTTTGAGAATTTGCCAAAGGCCTTACCCGGTGGGTAGGGCCTTTTTTGATTGTAATTCAATAGAATTTCATTCGAACGCAACGATATTGGCTATATGGAAAATCTAATTTCGCCCTCCCCGCAAAATACTCAATCGTACGAAGTGCCGGCCCAAACGCGCATCGGCCACGTCCATTTGCAGGTCACCGACCTCGATAAGGCGCTGGCGTTTTATTGCGGCATTCTGGGGTTTAAGCTTATGCAGCGATTTGGGCCGCAGGCGGCCTTTATCTCGGCGGGTGGGTACCATCACCACATCGGGCTCAATACCTGGAATAGCCTGGGCGGGCCGCCCGCTCGCAAACAGGGCGCGGGCCTGTACCACACCGCCATTCTCTACGCCACGCGGGCCGAGCTGGCGGGGGCCCTCCGACAGCTACGAGCGGCCAACTACCCTCTCACCGGCGCGGCCGACCACGGCGTATCGGAAGCCCTTTACCTCGATGACCCCGATGGCAACGGCGTGGAGCTGTACTGGGACCGGCCCCGGGCGCAGTGGCCGATGAGTGCCAATGGTGAGGTGCAGATGCATACCCATGCCCTGGACCTGGCCGCGCTGCTGGCCGAAGCGCCGCAATAAGGCCGTAATTCTGCGCGGCTTGAGGGAACGCGCGGGCTTATCTTTGCGTCTCGAAATCTCACCCCCGGTTCAACCATCACTCCCACCCCACCGCTCATGATTATCGGCGTCCCTAAGGAAATTAAAAACAATGAAAACCGCGTGGGCCTCACGCCCGCCGGCGTTGCCGAATTGCGCAAGCACGGCCACACCCTGCTCGTGCAAAATACCGCCGGCGAAGGCAGCGGCTTCTCGGACGAAGAGTACCAGACGGCCGGCGCTACGCTGCTTGGCACCATCGCCGAAGTGTACGAACAGGCCGAGATGATTGTCAAAGTAAAGGAGCCGATTGCGGAAGAATACCCGCTCATCAAGGAAAACCAGCTGCTGTTCACTTACTTCCACTTCGCCAGTGGCGAGGAGCTGACCCACGCCATGATTGAGCGCAAGGCCGTGTGCCTGGCTTATGAAACGGTAGAGCTCAGCAACCGCGCCCTGCCCCTGCTCATCCCCATGAGCGAAGTGGCCGGCCGCATGGCCCCGCAGGAAGGGGCCAAGTACCTGGAGAAACCCCTGAAAGGCCGCGGCATTCTGCTGGGCGGCGTGCCCGGCGTGAAGCCCGCGAACGTGCTCGTACTGGGCGGCGGCGTGGTAGGTACGCAGGCCGCAAAAGTGGCCGCCGGCCTCGGCGCGCAGGTTACCATCATGGACGTCAGCCTGAACCGCCTGCGCGAGCTCGACGACTTCATGCCCAAGAACGTAGTGACGCAGTACTCGAACGAGTACAACATCCGCGAAGCCGTTAAAACCTCCGACCTGATTGTGGGCGCGGTGCTGATTCCGGGGGCCAAGGCTCCGCACCTCATCACCCGCGACATGCTGAAGACCATGCGCCCCGGCACTGTAGTGGTGGACGTGGCCGTGGACCAGGGCGGCTGCATCGAAACCTGCCACCCCACCACCCACGAAAACCCTACCTTCATCATCGACGACGTGGTGCACTACTGCGTGGCCAACATGCCCGGCGCGGTGCCCTACACCAGCACCCTGGCCCTCACCAACGCCACCCTGCCCTACGCCGTGAAACTGGCCAACCAGGGCTGGCAGGAAGCCTGCCGCCGCGACGAGGCCCTGCGCCTCGGCCTGAACGTGGTGCACGGCGAAGTAGTCTACAAAGGCGTGGCCGACGCCTGGGGCCTGCCCCTGGTGAACGTAGAAACCGTGCTGGAACTGGCGGCGGTTTAAGCGCTTCGCTTAATGAAGAATTAGGAATTAAGAATGAGGAGTCAAGAGGCCTTCCCTGCGCTATGCCGGGAAGGCTTTTTAATTCTCCGTTTCCTGCTGCAATCCCATAATTCTTCATTCCTCATTCTTAATTCTTCATTAATTTTAAATGTTTCCCTCTCCTGCCATTCGGCTGCTGCTGCGTCGCTTTGCCCTGCTGATGGGCGTGTACACGCTACTTCGCCTGGGCTTCTACCTGCTCAATCTGAATACGTTTCGAGGCATTGATACCGGGGCGCTGCTGCTGGCTTTTGTACACGGGCTACGGTTTGATGTTTCGGCCTTGCTCTGGCTGAACCTGCCGCTGGTGCTGCTCTCGCTGCTGGTGCCCGTGCGGGCGCGGCGCGGACAGCACTGGTTGCGCGGCCTGTTTGTGCTGCTGAACGTGCCGGGCTTTCTGCTCAACGTCATCGACTGGGAGTACTTCAAGTTTATTGGCCGGCGGCTGAGCAACGAGTGGAGCACCATTGGCGACGACATTGCGCGCCAGGCCGGGCAAATTGGGGCGCACTACTGGTACCTGGCCGTTCCACTGGCCGGGCTCGTGTATTTGCTGTGGCGGCTGTGCCCCATGCCCACCCCGGCCGAAACCGCAGCGGCGGCGGGGCAGCGCCAGTGGAGCCTGCGGGCCTTGGAATTCGTGTTATTGGTCGGGTTGGTAGTGCTGGGCGTGCGCGGCGGCTGGCAGCTAAAGCCCGTGCGCACCGGCGCGGCCTTCGAGCAGCAGCCCGCCGTGTTGGGCCACCTGGCCCTCAACAGCACCTTCACCGTGCTCAAGTCCTTCGAAGCCACCCCCGTCGAGCGGAAGAATTACTTTGCCACCGATGCTGCCCTGCGGCCGGCGCTGGGCGGGGCCACCCTGCCCGCCCGCATCGGTAGTTCCACCCCCGACAATGTAGTAGTGCTGCTGCTGGAAAGCTTCGCCTCGGAGTATACGGGCGTGGAGAACGGCAACCGGGGCGGCTATACGCCCTTCTTCGATTCGCTGGCCACCAGCCCCGGCGCGCTGCTCATGCGCGACAACTACGCCAATGGCCGCCGCTCCATTGACGCGCTGCCGGCCATCCTGTCCGGCCTGCCTTCGCTGATGGAAGACCCGTTCATCACCTCCAGCTTCCAGACGGCGGAACTGCACGGGCTGGGCGAGATTCTGGGCCGGAACGGCTACACCACAGCCATGTACCACGCCGGCACCAACGGCACCATGGGCTTCGATATGTTCGCGGGCATTGCTGGCATGCAGCACTACTATGGCCTGAACGAATACCCCGGCGGGGCTAGCAGCCCCGATTACGATGGCCACTGGGGCATTTTCGATGGGCCCTACCTGCAATATTTCAGCCAGCAGCTGAGCGCCACTAAGGAGCCCTTTTTAGCCACCGTGTTCACGCTTAGCGCCCACGAGCCCTTCTCGCTGCCCGCTCAATACAAGGGCAAATTTCCGGCTGGCACGCAGCCCATTCACCCCACCATTAGCTACGCCGACCTGGCCTTACGGCGCTTCTTCCTGGCAGCCCGCCAGCAGCCGTGGTACGCCCACACGCTCTTCATACTTACTGCCGACCACACCTCGCAAACCGACCTTCCGAGCTACCAAAACCCGCTGGGCTACCACAAAACGCCGCTGCTGCTCTTCCGCCCCGGCCAACCACTGCCGGCTGCCAACCCGCACCGCATTACGCAGCAAGCCGACGTGCCGGCCTCGGTGCTCGACGTGCTGGGGCTGCCGCAGGAACAAAAGGCCCTGCTACCCTTCGGCGCTTCGGTGTTCGATACGGCCAGTCCTGGCCGCGCCATTTTCCACGACGGCGACTCGTATTACCTGGTGCATTCTGATTTCGTGACGGAACTCAAAGGCGACAATTCGGTGCGCCTCTACCCCTACCAAACCCACTTTATCCCCAACCAACCAGTGGCCAACCCTAACCCGGCCCTGGCAAAAAAATACGGCAATGAGCTGCGGGCCAACGTGCAGTTCTACGTAAACGGATTGTTGGATAACCGGCTGTATAAATAACATAGTCTGGTGTTGGATGCCATTGGTATAAAGTTTGACGTTTCTACCCTTTTCTTGGACGTGCCTTGGTCGTCAAGCCAGCCCCTTAGCCAATACCCACGCTTTGCTTATTCATTACCATAATCCGTTAGCAGACGCAATTTCCGTTGCTTCTTTCTTATCTCCCCAGCGGTAGGAATCGCCACGAATAGCGCGTGCTACCTCATTCGCTTGATACAACATACCATTCCGCAATAGAGGCCAGCTTATGCTATTACTTCCTCTTCTATTTCTGCTTAGCTACGTTTTTGTCTTCGCCGTTGATGTATCTCTTTATCGAAGGGTGGGGCGTCGCTTTCCGGATAAGCGCAAATTTCTACTTCCTTATTTAGCGTCCTCCATGCTGTGGCCCATCCTGTTCTCCTTTTGGGCTATGAACATTAGAAACCCATATGGGCCAGCACCGCACTTTCGGCAGCAAGGGTTTTGGTACACCTTCGATACCCAGAATCCTGTGGCTGATTTCTTGTATCACCAATTGAGCGTGATAGAATTGCCCGCGCTCCTGGCCCTCGTTGACTTCTTGATACTCGGGACGCTTATCTGCACTCCGATTTACCTCGTCACACTGATTCGCCGCTGGTGGGTTAAATAGTTTTTACTGCTCTTTTTAGTGGACTCCTAAACCAGAGTAGTCGCGCGTCTTTCGCAGGGTAACAATCCCCTCCTGCCGGTCGCCCCGCGTTTAAGAAACTGGTTTACCAATCAAAGTTTAGCAAACACAGCTCGAAGTTGAGTTAACTAAACTGGCACTACCGCTGCACAATCGCCACCTCAAACGGCGGAATTTCCGCCAGCCGCTCGTTGGTGCGCGTGGCGAAATCGACCCGCCAGCAGTAGTGCACCAGCCCGTTGGTGAGCAGCAGCAGGGGCGCGCCGATGGCCTGGTTGTACGTAGTGGCCTGCCGGGCCACGGCCGCGTCGATGGCCACGGCGGGCGCTTTGCACTCCACTAGCAGCAGGGGCTCGCCAGCGGGGTCGAGGGCCAGCAGGTCGGTGCGCTTCTGGCGCTGGTTGTAGCGCAGGCCGCGCTCCAAGGCCAGCAGGCCGCGCGGGTAGCCCAGGTGGTTTATTAGGTAATGCACCACGTGCTGGCGCACCCATTCCTCGGGCGTGAGCACCACGTGCTTGCGCCGTAGCCCGTCCCAGATGAGGGGCTGGTTTGTGGCCGATTGCGTAAGTTTGGCCTCGAAAGGCGGCAGGTCCAGGGCTTGCATCACCTCCAAAAATAGTGCTTGGTGCTTTGTGCTTGGTGCTTGGTGTTCTTCGCCTAGTATCACCGACGACAAAGCGGGTTTCTCACCAGCCAAGCACCGGCGGACGGAGGTCTGCTGTTTTACCACAGCCAAGCACTAAGCACCAACAACTAAGCACCAATTCATGAAGACCAAAGAAGAAATAGTAAACAACTGGTTGCCACGCTATACCGGTGTTGCACTGGACGAATTTGGGCAGTACATTCTGCTCACCAATTTCAGCAATTACGTGTACATGTTTGCCGAGCAGTTCGACGTGGAAGTGCGCGGGCTCGACAAGCCCATGCAGTCGGCTACGGCCAACGGCATCACCATCATCAACTTCGGCATGGGCTCGCCCATGGCCGCCACGGTGATGGATTTGCTGTCGGCCATCAAGCCCAAGGCGGCGCTGTTTCTGGGCAAATGCGGCGGTTTGAAGAAGACCAAGGTCGGCGACCTCGTGCTGCCCATCGCGGCCATTCGCGGCGAAGGAACATCCGACGACTACCTGCCCAAGGAAATCCCGGCCCTGCCCTCGTTCCGCTTGCAGCGCGCCGTGTCGTCGATGATTAAAAAGCACGAGATGGACTACTACACCGGCACGGTGTACACCACCAACCGCCGGGTGTGGGAGCACGATGCCGACTTCAAGGACTACCTGCGCCGGGTGCGCGCCCTGGCCGTGGACATGGAAACGGCCACCATTTTCGTTTGCGGCTTCATGAACGACATCCCGCACGGCGCGCTGCTGCTGGTGAGCGACAACCCGATGACGCCCGAGGGTGTGAAAACCTCGGAATCGGACTCGAAAGTGACCACCGATTTTGTGAAGCGCCACTTGCAAATCGGCATCGAGTCGCTGCAGGAATTGCAATTCTCGGGCGAGTCAGTGAAGCACATGCGCTTCGAGTAGTTGGCCTTAAACGGCTCCATCAGCCCGTCATGCTGAGCGCAGCCGAAGCATCTCGCGTGGGGTGGTAATCCTTTTCTTATGATTGGATTTACTATTGCACGCGGGATGCCTCGGCTGCGCTCGGCATGACGTTCCTTTTTATACTTAACCCGCTCTCTCAGCATTGCCCATGATGAATTTTACCAAGCCGTTTGGCCGAAAACTCGTTGCACCGCTTCTGGTGCCGGGGCTACTGGCCAGTTGCCAAGCCAAGCGCGAGGCCGTGGATTTGCTCGTGACCAATGCCACCGTCTACACTGTCGACTCGACTTTTGCGAAGGCCGAAGCGTTTGCGGTGAAGGATGGCAAATTCGTGGCCGTGGGCACGGCTGCCGGGTTGAAGGCGAAGTACCAGGCCACCCAGGAAGTAGACGTGGGCGGCAAGTTCATCTACCCCGGCTTTTACGATGCGCACTGCCACTTCTACCGCTACGCGCTGGCGCTGCCCAGTGCCGACCTGGTGGGCACGAACTCGTGGAAGGAGGTGATTCAGCAGCTGCAGGAGAACCGGAAGAAATACCCGCAGGCCGCCTGGCTAACCGGCCGCGGCTGGGACCAAAACGACTGGCCCAGCAAGCAATTCCCGACCAAAGACACGCTCGACCAGCTGTTTCCCGACGTGCCTGTGCTCCTCACCCGCGTGGATGGCCACGCCGCGCTCGTGAACCAGAAGGCGCTGGATTTGGCCGGCGTCACGGCCCGCACGCCCATCAGTGGCGGCACCATTGCGCGCGACGCGCAGGGCCGCCTCACCGGCCTGCTTGTGGACAATGCCACGCACCTGGTGAGCAGCAAAATCGACGACCCGGCCCCGGCCGAAGCCGCCCAACTGTTGCTGCAAGCCCAGCAAAACTGCCTGGCCGTGGGCCTCACCAGCCTCGCCGACGCTGGCCTTGACAAAGCCGACATCGACCAACTGGCCGCCCTGCAGCAGCAAAAGAAGCTCAAGCTACGCCTTTACGCCATGCTCACGCCCACGCCGGAAAACCGGGCGTACTACCTCAAGCACGGCCCGGTACTCACCGACCAGCTCACCATTAATTCCTTTAAAGTGTACGCCGACGGGGCGCTCGGCTCCCGTGGGGCCTGCCTGGTGAAGCCATACGCCGACAAACCGAAGGAAACGGGTTTTCTGCTGTCCACCGTGAAAGAATACCGCGCCTTGGCCAAAGAGCTGGCCGCCTCAAAATTTCAGATGAACACCCACGCCATCGGCGACTCAGCTAATCGCATCATCCTCAACATCTACGGTGAGGCGCTGAAGGGCCAAAAGGACCGCCGCTGGCGCATCGAACACGCCCAGGTCATCACCCCGGCGGATATGGGCAAATTTGGGCAGTTCGGCATTGTGCCCTCGGTGCAGCCCACGCATGCCACTTCGGATATGTACTGGGCCGGCGAACGCCTCGGGGCTGCTCGCCTGAAAACGGCCTACGCGTACGCCGAACTGCTGAAGCAGTACGGCCAGCTGGCCCTGGGCTCCGACTTTCCGGTGGAGGACATCAACCCGCTGTTCGGCTTCCACTCGGCCGTGGCCCGCCAGGATGCCAAGAATTTCCCCCAAGGCGGCTTCCAGATAGAAAACGCTATTTCGCGCCCCGATGCCCTGCGTGGCATGACGACCTGGGCCGCCCACGCCGGCTTTGAAGAGAAGCGCAAGGGTCAAATCAAGCCCGGCATGCTGGCCGATTTCGTGGTGCTGGACACGAATTTGTTGACGGCGCCCAACGAGAAGCTACGCGGCGCGAGAGTGCTGCAAACCTGGATTGGTGGCGAGAAGGTGTTCGGAGGGAAATAGCAGAAACAAGGACATCATGCCGAGCGTAGTCGAGGCATGACGTCCTTGCTTACTTTCCTTGCCAGGTTATTTCTCATCGGCGCTGGGGCCGTAAAGGCCGGGCACCGGGATGTCGAGTAGGCGCAGGTAAACCGTGAGCTGGCCACGGTGGTGAATGCTGTGATTGAGGCCCATGATGCGCACGGCCGCGCCTTTTGGCATCTCCAGGATGGTTTGCTCGCCGCGGTGCAGCCGGAAGTTGTGGGTCAGCTTCTCGTCGTCGCTGGCGTGCAGCGCCTGGCGCAGGGTGGCGCTGTACTCATCGAAACGAGCCAGCAGTTCCTCCCGGCTGGTGGGCGTGGGGCCCGGCTTGGGGGCGTTGGGGTCGAGGAAGTCGCGCGCGTCGGCTTGCACAAACAGCGTGTTGAAGGCCAGCAGGTTCACGACGTGGGTAGCCAGCTGCCACAGCGACATGCTCTTGGGGTGCGGCTTGTAGTCGGCTTGCTCGTAGGGGACCCGCTCAATGGTTTTGCGGGTCTGGGCTAGCTCGTGGTCAAGCTCGACGAGGATATTTTGCTGAATGGAGGACGTGTGCATGCGAGAAAAAAGAGGAGATAAGTGGAGCACAAAATAGGTTATCGGCGGGCTAGCGCGTCATGGGGGCGCCCATTTCGGCAGCGGCCGAGGCGGGTGGGGGGCCGGGCAGCGTTATCGGCCCGAGGGAATCTTCACGCAGCTTTTTGCCGCGCAGGCTCAGCAGGAAACCCAGCCCCAGGATAAAGAACACGATGAGCGAGAGAATGCTGTTGCGCATGGACCCCGTGATTTGCCCAATCAGGCCGAAGGAGAGGGTCCCAATCACAATACCCAGCTTCTCAACCACGTCGAAAAAGCTGAAATATGCCGCGGCGTTGGGCGTATTTTCCGGAATAATTTTGGAGTAGGTGCTGCGCGAGAGGCTCTGCACCGCGCCCATGGTGAGGCCAATAACGGCCGCCAGCGCAAAGAAGCTCCACCCCTTCTGCACGAAGTAGCCCGCCACGCAAATCAGCATCCAGATGAACACGGCCCAGCTCAGGGCCCGCGTGTTGCCGATGCGCTCCGAGAGCTTAGCGAACAGATAAGCCCCCAGGATGCCCACAATTTGCAGCAGCAGGATGGTGACAATGAGCGAGGTGCTGTCGAGGTTGAGCACTTTGTCGCCGAAAATGGTGGCCACGTACATCACCGTTTGCACGCCCATGTTGTAGGTGAAGTAGGCCAGCAGGAAGCGCTTGAGGTTGGGCTGCTGCTTGAGCTGGTCCCACACCTTGCCCAGCTCGCGGAAACCGTTGAGTACCCAGCCGTCGGAGCTGGCGGGGGCATCGGCGGGACGGCCGGTATCGGGCGGCAGGGCGAAGAACGGAATCTGGGCAAAGCCCACCCACCACAGGCCCGTGAGCAGGAAACTGAGCCGCGTGGCCTGGCCCACACTCATCCCAAACAGGGCCACGCCCTTGGGCCCACCCATGATTTCGGGCCCCTGGATAATGCCCAAACATAAAACCAGCAGCAGCACCGAGCCAATGTAGCCCATGGAAAAGCCCCGCGCCGAGAGCGAATCGAACTTTGCTTCGGAGCTGATTTCGGGCAGGTAAGAATTGTAGAACACAATGCTGCCGCTGAAGCCCACCGTGGCGGCAATGAAAATAAACGTGGACATCGTAAGGGTGTCTTCGGTGAAGAAGTAGAGCCCCGCGCAGCTGATGGCCCCGATGTAGCAGAAGATTTGCAGGAACAGCTTCTTGCGCCCCGAGTAGTCGGCCAGCGACGTGAGAAACGGGCTGACCAGGGCAATGAGCAGGAAAGAAAACGAAATGGCATACGTGAGCAGCGACGAGCCCGGCACCTTGAACCCCAGGAAATCAACCACATCCGTGGGGTTGATGGCCTTGGTAATGCTGCCCCAGTAAATGGGGAAAATGCTGCTCGTAATCACCAGCGGGTACACCGAGTTGGCCCAGTCGTAGAAGGTCCAGCCGGTGGTAATGCGTTTGTCGTCTTTTTCGAAGCCGGGCGTGGCGGCAGCGGGCGTGGGAGTCGCGGTTGGGGCCATAAGGGGCAGCGGCGGAGGGTTAGGGAATTGCGCCGGGGAAGGTAACGGGTTTTTAGGCTTCGGGTTGGGATAGCCAAGCACAGCGGGCAGGCTAAACATTTTATTTGGGTCACTTTGGCCGCCGTGGAAGGCGCGTTGCAGCAGAAAGGTGCGACCAGCACGCCAATGCCAAGTACCGGGCCCCAGGCCAGCGGGATGAGCGAGCCCGACATAGCGGCGGTTGTTGCCCTGGGCGGGGCCGAAGTTTATGACTGTATCTCTAATGCTGCATATAGCTCCAGCGACCATGCCGGAACCTGGCCCGGTGCTTTTATATCTTTTCCTAACGCAGCAGTATCTTTTGCTTCCCTACATTCGGCATAACGTTCTGGTCGCCGCAGTTTTTAGGTTTGAAGCAAGTAATTTCGCGTTCCAATTTCCTCCCTTAGTCCATGAGTACACTTTCTACCCTCTGCGCTGGCATACTTGCGTTGGCAGCTTTTTCTGCCCGTGCCCAAGCTCCAGCCTGGAGTTGGGCCACCTCCCTGGGCAGCGCCGTATCCGCTACTCAACAGGCTTTGGTAGTGGATGCAGCCGGCAACACCTATGTGGGCGGCTATTTTACCACCCCACTCACGCTGGGCCCCGGCGCGGTGCTCACCAGTCAGGGAGGCATTGACGGCTTTGTGGCCAAATACAGCCCCACCGGCACCCTACTGTGGGCAAGCCAATTGGCCGGCACGGGTTCTGACCGGATTCTACGCTTGGCAGCAGACGCGTCGGGCGGCGTATATGTGCTGGGCGCTTTCGGAACCGCCACTCAATTGGGTACCGTGCCGCTGACAGCTGCCCCCGGCAGTGGCGGGGTAGCTACCCTGCTAGCTAAGCTTGATGCCCAAGGGCAGCCGCAATGGGTACGCCAGCCCAATACGGGAGTGGGTGCCTCGGCGGCCGACTTTGGCGTAGATGCCAGCGGCAACGCTTACCTAACCGGCGTGCTATCGGGCAGCGCCACGTTTGGGGCATTCACCTTGAACGTGCCTGTTGGCAATTCCACCGGCAATTACTTCGACCGTTTTTTGGTGAAGTTCGACCCCCAGGGCACCGCATTGTGGGCGCGGCAAGGCGGCCGGGTGCAACTGGGCACCGCGGGCCGCTTCTATTTTCAAAAGCTGCTGGTGGGGCCCAGTGGCGACGCCTACCTCACTATTTTCGCCAATGCGGGCAGCAGCGGGCCGTTTGGGTCGGTGTCCCTCCCCGCCGCTGGCGCGGGTGATTTTGACGCGGCCATCGTTAAGTACGACGCCCAGGGCACTGCCCAATGGGCCCAGCAAGGCGGTGGGGCCGGGGCCGACCGGATTGGGGACGCCGCCCTCGATGGCACCGGCCGCCTGGGCTTTGCCGTTGAGTTCCCGGGCTCAGCTACCTTTGGCGGTGTAACGCTCACCGGCCCCGGCCCCGGCACCCTCACGGGCGGGCTGGTGGTGCTGGATGCTGCTACAGGCACTGTGCAGTGGGCCCGTGCCCTGACGGGAACCAGCACCGCCCGATTAATTGCCCTTTCCGCCGACGCGCAAGGCACCTGGTACGTAGGGGGTAGCTTCGACGGTACGGGAGCACTGGGCGGGCGGCAATTGACCAGCACTGGCGGCACCGATGCCGTAGTGGCCAGCTTTTCGGCTCAAGGGATGTTGGGCTGGGTCCAGCAATCAGCCGGCGCGGGCAATGAGGCGGCCTTCTACCTGGCCATCGGCGGTGGAGGCCGGCTGTCGGTCGGTGGCGTGTTCACCGGTACCACGCAGCTAAGCACCTTCGGCTTAACAGCCCAGGGCGGGGCGGCGGCGGCCGATATTTTCGTGGCCCAATTGGCTACTGCGCCCTTGGCAACCCGCCCGCTTAATACCGCCCCGTTGGCCTTCTACCCCAACCCGGCCTTAAATACCACTATCCTGGCCCTGCCCAAATTGCCGGCCGGCACCCGGCTAGCCCTGCGCGATGCCCTCGGACGCACGGTTCGCAATGAACCTGCCCGCGTTGCGCTGCCGCTGACAAACCTGGCCCCCGGCCTCTATTCGCTCCAAGCCATCGCACCAAATGGGCAACAATGGTTCGCCAAGCTAACCGTGGAGTAGGCAATCCGCAGATTATACAAACATAAAAAAGCCCGTTTCCAAGCAGGAAACGGGCTTTTTGTTGAGGGGATGGGATTCGAACCCACGATAACCTTTTGGGCTATACACACTTTCCAGGCGTGCTCCTTCGACCACTCGGACACCCCTCAAGGTTGCGGTTCGTGGCGCAAAGATAGAAAGCAGTTGTCAGTTGTTGGTTGTCAGTTGTCAGTTTTATCCATTGTAAAAGTCTTGACAACTGACAACCAGCAACTGGCAACTAAAAATCACGGAGTGATTTCCCCCCGCAAATCCTGCGTCAGCAGCTCGCGGGTGCGGACCTCCCCCAGCCCGAGGCCCAGCACGAACATGAGCTTGGTGACGGCGGCTTCGGTCGTGATGTCGTCGCCGCCCATCACGCCCAAGTCGGCGAAGTGCGAGCTGGTTTCGTACTTGCCCTGCACCACGCGGCCTTCTTCGCACTGGCTCACGTTCAGGAGCCACACGCCGCGCTGGCGGGCTTTGGCCAGGCACTGGAGGAACCAGGGGGCGGTGGGCGCGTTGCCCGAGCCGTAGGTTTCGAGCACGCAGCCGCGCAGGCCGGCAATGCCCAGCACGGCCGTCACCACGGCCTCGGTGATGCCGGGGAAGAGGCGCAGCACGGCCACGCCGGTTTCGAGGTGGTGGTGCACTTTGAGGCGGGCACCGGGCAGCAGGCGGATGCTTTTGTCGGCAAACTCCAGGCTAATGCCGGCGCGGGCCAGGGGCGGGTAGTTCTCGCTTTTGAAGGCGGCAAACTGCTGGCTTTCGACCTTTTTGGCCCGGGTGCCGCGGATGAGCACATCGTTGAAAAACACGCACACCTCGGGCACCCGCACGGTGCGGGCGCGGGGGTGGCGCGCCGCCGCAATCTCCAGGGCCGTGACGAGGTTGCGCTGGGCATCGGAGCGGCTGGCCCCCACCGGCACCTGCGCCCCGGTGAACACCACGGGCTTGCCCAAATGCTCCAAAACGTAGCTCAGCGCCGCCGCCGAGTAGGCCATGGTGTCGGTGCCGTGCAGCACCACGAAGCCGTCGAAATCGGGGTAGTGCCGGCCAATGAGGCCGGCCAGAAAGAGCCAGTCGGCGGGCGTCACGTTGCTGCTGTCGATGGGCGCGGGCAGGCTCAGCAGCTCCAAGCGAAACTGCAGGCGGGCCAGCTCGGGCATTTGGCGGTCGAGGTGGCCAAATTCCATGGGCACCAGCTCGCCCGTGCCATTGACGGCCATGCCGATGGTACCACCCGTATAAATGATGAGCAGCCGGGGGGCCGTTGTGTCGGCAAGGTCGGCGCAGGTGGGCAGGGGCAGCAGGGGCAGGTTGAGGTCGGGCATTGGACGAGCGGGTTGAACGACCACTCCCCTCCTTTTTTAAGGAGGGGACGCCGGCGCGAAGCGTCGGCGGGGGTGTTGAAGTCGTTGAACGAAGGCGGAACGAGGGCAGCAAGGTACGGCCAGCCGTTCAACATCGTTCAACGACTTCACCACCCCCGCCGACGCTTCGCGCCGGCATCCCCTCCTTAAAAAAGGAGGGGAGTGGTCGTTGTGCCTGCCTTTTCTTCGCCAACAAACAGCCCTGGCCGACTGTCAACCGTATTGCCAGCGGCTGTTTTCTCTTTTTTGTTATGACCCCGACTAATTCTAACCCCGACAAACCCGTTTTCGACGTCATTCTTATTGGCGCGGGCATTATGAGCGCCACGCTCGGCATGCTGCTCAAGGCCCTGGACCCCAGCCTGACCATCGCCGTATTCGAGCGCCTCGATGCCGTGGCCGCCGAGAGCTCCGACGCCTGGAACAACGCCGGCACCGGCCACTCGGCCTTTTGCGAACTGAACTACACGCCCGAGCGGCCCGATGGCTCCATCGACATCAGCAAGGCTGATAAAATTGCCGAGCAGTTTGAGCTGAGCAAGCAATTCTGGTCGACCCTGGTGCTGGAAGGACAGCTGCCCGACCCCGCGGCGTTCGTCCACACCATTCCGCACATGAGCTTTGTGTGGGGGGCCGGCAACGTGGAATATTTGCGCAAGCGCCACGCCGCGCTGCTGCACTCGCCCCTGTTTCAGGGCATGGAATTTAGCACCGACCCGGCCCGGATTGCCCAGTGGATTCCCTTGGTGATGGACGGGCGCGACCCGGCCACGCCCGTGGCCGCCACGCGCATGGCCATCGGCACCGACGTGAACTTTGGGGCCCTCACCCGCGCGCTGTTTGATTATTTGAAGCAGCAGCCGGGCGTGGAGTTTTATTTGGGCCACGAGATTGAGGATTTTCGGCAAAAGGACGACGGCATCTGGCGGTTGAAGGTGACTTACCTGGGACTCGACGTGAGCCGCATCGAGCGGGCCCGCTTCGTGTTCATTGGGGCGGGCGGGGGCTCGCTGCCGCTGCTGGAAAAAGCCGGCATTCCGGAAGCCGCCGGCTTCGGCGGCTTCCCCGTGAGCGGGCAGTGGCTGAAGTGCCAGAACCCCGAAGTCATTGCTCGGCACGAGGCCAAGGTGTACGGCAAGCCGGCCGTGGGCTCGCCGCCCATGTCGATGCCCCACCTCGACACCCGCCAGATAAACGGCCGCAAAGAGCTGCTGTTCGGCCCCTACGCGGGCTTCAGCACCAAGTTTTTGAAGAAAGGCTCGTACACGGACCTATTCAAATCCATTGAGTTGGGCAACATCCGGCCGCTGGTTTATGCCGGGGCGCGCAACCTGGGCCTGACCAAATACCTCATCGGGCAAGTGCTGCAAACCCCGGCCGAGCGCACCGCCGCCCTGCGCGAATACTACCCCGAAGCCAACCCCGCCGACTGGCAACTGGAAGTGGCCGGCCAGCGCGTGCAGGTCATCAAAAAGGATAAGAAAGCCGGCGGCGTGCTGGAATTCGGCACCGAGATGGTGACGGCCGCCGATGGCTCCATTGCGGCCCTGCTGGGGGCTTCGCCGGGGGCCAGTACGGCCGTGGCCATCATGCTCGATTTGGTGCAGAAGTGCTACCCCGAGCGCGCCGCTTCGCCCGAGTGGCAGGCCCGGTTCCGGCAGCTGGTGCCGTCCTTCGGCCAGCACCTAGCCGATAATCCGGCCCTGACCACCGCCGTGCGCGAACGCAGCCACGAGGTGCTGCGCCTGGAAGCGTAGTGATAACGGTTAGTGGTCAGTGGTTAACGGCAGGGGTGCCATCAATAATCAACCACTGACCATTAACCATTGACCACTACCAAATTACCGGTTGTTCATCATGCGAAACTGCTCGTTCAGCTCGGCGCGGGAGGCCAGCCGAGACTTCTCGGAGCTGCCGTAGCCCACCTCCTGCTCGCCGGCCGCCAGGCGCGCCATTACGGAGTCGGCGAAGTCATCAACCGGCACGCCGAAGGTATGAAGGCCGGGGCCGCCAAGGTCGGTGTTCACGGCCGGGGGCACAATTTCGAGCACCGCAATGCCCGTGGGCACCAGCTGGTGCCGCAGCGAGAGCGTGAACGAATGCAGCGCCGCCTTGGTGGCGCTGTAGATGGGCACGAACGCCGCCGGCGCAAACGACAGCCCCGACGTGACGTTGATAATGGCCGCCCCGGCCTGCGCCCGCAGGTGCGGCACCAACAGCGTGGCCAGGTGAATGGGCGCTTCCACGTTGATGGCCAGCTCCTGGCGGCGGGTTTCCCAGTCGGCCGCGGCATCGTCGGCCAGTTGAATGCGGTTTTGGATGCCGGCGTTGTTTACCAGCACGTTGAGGCGGGGGAATTCGGCGGTGGCCCAGCGGACCAGTTCCGCGCGCTCGGCGGCGTCGGCTACGTCGGCCACGCGGGTGCGCAGGCCGGGGTGCTGCTGCTGGGCCTCGGCCAGCTTGTCGGCCCGGCGGCCCACGATGATGACTTCGCTGCCCGCTTGCAGGAAACGGACGGCCAGGGCCAGGCCAATGCCCGAAGCCCCGCCGGTGAGCAGAACGGTATTAGTGGATAAGTTCATGAAAGAAAAGGGCTGATTGGAGAAAGCAGGGCGCTAACAAGTAATTGGGCCGGTTGGTTGACCGGGCAGCCCCGCGCGGGCCTTATCTTGCGGGCTTATTGCGGAGCTTAGTATTTGGCCACCGGGCCTTCTGACATGATTACACTGGAACCCTTCACCACCGACGATTTCACCCAGCTCATGGAATGGGTCGACGACGAACGTCTAATGAAAGAGTGGAGCGGCTCAATGTTTTCGTTCCCGCTCAGTGAGGCCGGCCTGGCCTGGTACGTAGAAGGCTCAAACAACGTGCACGACCCGGACGTGTTCATTTACAAGGCCGTGGATTCGAAAACCGGCGTCACGGTGGGGCACATTTCGCTGGGCGGCATCAGCCAGCGCGACCGGGCCGGGCGCATTACCCGGGTGCTGGTGGGCAACACCACCGAGCGCCGCCGCGGCATTTGCCAGGGCATGGTAAAGGCGCTGCTGCGCATTGGGTTCGAAGACCTGAAGCTTCACCGCATCAGCCTGGGCGTGTACGATTTCAACCACGCGGCCGTGAACTGCTACCGCAAGTGCGGCTTCCGGCAGGAAGGCCTGCTGCGCGACGTGGTGAAGCACGGCGACGGCTACTGGAGCCTCATCGAAATGGGCTTGCTGGAAGATGAATGGCGGGCCCTGCACCCGGCCACCAGCCCCAGCGCCTGAGAGCCTGGACCAGTGGTGCCGCCGGTGTATATTGGCCTTGCATTCCATTCCACATCGTTGCCATGCGCCGTCCCTTCTCGTTCCGTGTTTTCTTCCTGCTGGCGCTACTCCTCACCCAAGCCTGGGCGCAGGCTCAATCCGCAGCCACTGGCCAGGAAGGCGCAGCCGGCATTTCCAACCTGCGCGACCTGGCAAATGGAATGCCCGCCGTTTTGCCCCACGGCCACGGCGAAGGCACCGTGGGCTCGCCCTACGCCGACGCGCGCTGGCTGCTGGCCCAACTTCGCCTGACCAACAACCTGCCCCTGGCCCCTATCCCCCTAAAATACGACGTGCTGGACCACCGCCTGCTGATGCGCTCCTCGGCGCGGGCCACCGATTCCCTGCAGCTCGACGATGGACGGGTGGCCAGCTTCGTGCTCATGGAGCCGGCCTCGGGCCTGGGCCCGGCCCGGCCGCGCCAGTTCCGCCGCTTCGCGGAAGCGCCCCTGGTCCGAGAGCGCCCCGACTACGTGGAGGTGCTGCACGCCGGCCGCTACACCCTGCTCAAGCACTACGCCAAAACCCTGAGGACGACGAGCCAACCGGGGGCTTACAGCACTAGCCCAACCCCCGATGTGATTGAGGACCACCCGGCCTACTACCTGCGCACCCCCGAGGCCGCCCTGCTGCCGGTCAAGCTCACCCTGAAAGGCCTGCAAACCGCCGCCCCGGCCCTGGCCAACGAGCTGAAAATTGCCGCCGCCGCCCAAAAGCCCAAAACCGATGCCGACTGGGGAGCCGTATTCAACACCGCCGACCCTGCCCCGGCCAAGTAGCCGGCGGCTGGGCTAGTCCAGAAACCGGGTGCCCGTGAGCTGCTCGCTGATTTTCCAGAGCTGGCGGGCGTGGTCGGGGGTGTTGAAGTCGTGCTTCACCGGCTCGGCTCTTTTCTTCGCAAAGTAGCCGCCGCTGATGGTGGCCATTTCGGGGGCGGAGGCCAGGAAAATACTGGTTTCGGCCCCCTTCTCCACCGAAATCATAAACGGGCGGCCCAGTTGGGTGAGCAGGGCCAGCCAGCCGCCGGCATTGGCCCCGAAGTTGGTGGCCACGGCCCCGGGGTGCACGGCGTTGGTGGCCACGTTGGCAATGCCGTGGGCCCGCAGGCGGCGGGCCAGCTCCTGGGTGAACATGATGTTGTAGAGCTTGGTGTTGCCGTACACGCGCATGGCGCTGTAGTCGCGTCCCGACTGCATATCGGCCAGGTTGGGCTTGGCAAATTTGTGGGCCATCGAGGAGAGGTTGACTACGCGGGCTGCCGGGCTGGCTTGCAGCTTCTCAAACAAAAGCGACGTGAGCAGGAACGGGCCGAGGTGGTTGGTGGCCAGGCCCAGCTCGTTGCCATCGGCGGAGAGCTGGCGCTCGGCCCCGAAAATCAGGCCGGCGTTGTTCACCAGCACGTCGAGGCGCGGGTAGCGGGCGTTGAACTCGGCGGCAGCGCGGCGCACCTGGGTTAGGTCGGCCAGGTCGGCGAGGAGGATATCGACCCGGTCGTGGCCGGCGGCGGTTTTTATTGCGTGCTGGGTAGCTTCGGCTTTTTCGGCGTTGCGGGCCAGGAGCACCACGTGGGCCCCCATTTTGGCCAGTTCGGTGGCTGTAACTTCGCCGATGCCCGACGTGGCACCGGTGACGAGGATAATCTGATTCTGAAGATTGGGCATGAGCAGGGGGGTTACGGATATATTCGCAGCCACATAGACGTAACGCCGGGCCGAATACTTGGTTTTCTTTGTGCGTTCCTTTTTTCGCACCGCGCCATGACTGCCCTCCTGCTCATTGATGTTCAAAACGATTTTTTGCCCGGCGGCCGGCTGGCCGTGGCCGACGGCGACACCATCATTCCGGTGGTTAATGCCTTGCAGCTGCAGTTCGACCTGGTGGTGGCCACCCAGGACTGGCACCCGGCCGGGCACCAGAGCTTTGCCAGCAGCCACGC